>CAZTQI010000008.1:0-6359 GCA_964615805.1 uncultured Candidatus Saccharibacteria bacterium
GAAGTTAAAATACTTTTATCTTTATATTTATTTTTCAAAAGCAATTTGTAATATGCAAGTTGTCTAAAATAATTTCCTTCAGAATTTTTCGTATTTCCCCTGATTTCATTTTCACTCATCTTTCCACGAGTTTTATAGTCGTATACAAAAATATCATTTCCTGTTTCAATAACCGCATCCAGCTTTCCGTGAAGTGTAATATTAATTTTTTTATCACCAAACTTCCCTTCCCAAATATTTTCGGCCCAAGTCTCTGTAGAGATATCACCTTTTATCATGAAGTGCTCATGCAAGCTTTTCGCAATTTTTGGAATTTCAGGAAGAATTTCTTTTTTAATAGCTTCTTTTTCAAAGCTATATAAAAATGATTTAGACAAGTTTTCATACAAAGTATCTTCAATAATTTTCTGAATATTTTTCTCGCTTTTATCTTCCGAATGCCAAACAAGATCAAAAGCTCGATGAATAGCAACACCCTTCTCCGCACTTGGAGCTGGAGCCTCTGGAAGCTTCAAAATACTCTTGTAAATAAATTCGCTTGGGCATTTTATAAAGTGATTAAGAGCCGTGACAGAAAGACCCCTCTCGAGTAGAACAGTTTTTGTATAGTCGAGTAGCCGTGAGTCCTTATTATCAATTATTTTTGTTTTCAAAACATTTTCTTTCCCCGACTCCTCCACCGTATGAAGTATTTGATCTTGATCTAGCTCATCTATGAAACGAAGAGAGGAAAGTATTTTCCCCGTCCCATCTTCTTCGGGAATAACAATGATTGCGTGTTCCTTTGCTCGAGTGAGTGCAACATAAAACAACCTTCTGGTATCGCGAATATCATCACCTTCCTCACTATACTCTTCTATTGGTAGGACAAAATACGTACCTCTACCTCGACTACTCCAAGACTCCTCTGTTGCGTAAGGTATTAGAACATAATCGAATTCCAAGCCCTTACTTCCATGAGCGGTCATTATTTTTATCTTCGCATCCGAAACTCCAATATTAATTTTCACACTTTTATTTTCTGCTGAAATTTTGTAGGCGAGAAGCTTGTCGATAAGACTAAAAATGTCTGCGCCTTGTGTATCACGAACAATACTTTCAGAAAGCGAGAGAATCCCTCTCCAAACTTCCACATAAGCAACGTCGCGAGATATTATTTTTGAGAGTCCTGAAAGGATTGCGAGGTGATGTAGGAAGTTGATAGGGCTATCACCCATTAATTCTTTCTTGATTCCCGGAAGATTTTTAAGCGATTTTTCTACAGACTTGAAATCACCCTTTCTTAAATCTTTCAAAATATTCACGCCTTCCTCGAATGATATATCCCAAAGTCCACCTGCTATTGTTTTTCCCAAAGCCTCTGAGTTTGCTGGGTCTTTTATAAATTCAATCAAAGAAAAAAATAAAATTCCGATAGGGTGAGAGAAGATTGGAATATTCCTCTCGGCAGAAACTTTAATCTCTTCCTCTTCACAAATTCTCACCACTCTCTCCACGTCTCTGTTGTTTTTTGTAATTATTGCAATAGTCTTTTCTGGCTCAGATACCGATGTCTTTTTTAAAAAATCCACAATGTAACTTTCCGCACCAGAAACAGAGTTTGTGTGCACAGCCAAAATAGGTTTTGCCTTTATACCTCCTTTAGCCAAAAGCTTCACCCGCAAATGTTCATTTTCATCTTCAATATAATTATTTTCAATCATCTTGAAACTCGCATCTAAAATAGATTGATGTGAACGATAGTTTTCCTCAAGGAAAATAGTTTTCACATCCGGCCATGCATTTTGAAATTTCAAAAAGTTACGAACCGAGGCCCCTTGAAAACGATAAATCGCTTGCTTCTCATCTCCCACAATGAAAATATTTGGGCTTTCAAAAAAGTCGGCAAGCATTTTAATTATCAAGTTCTGTGAATCATTTGTATCTTGATGTTCATCCACCAAAATATACAAATATTTTTCCTGAATTGAGCGAAGCAAAATTTCATCTCGGCCAAGAGCAAGCAGTAGCTCAAATATCAAATCATCAAAGTCCATCAGCTTTTGTTCTTTTTTCTTCACCTCGTATTCTTCATACACATCCGCGAAGAGAATTGTTTTTTCACATTTCTCTATTCTCTTTCTTGCTTCAGCTTTTAACTGACCTTTTGTGGCTCCACGTGTTGAAATTGAATCATCATCAGACTCAATATTTTTTGCTTCTTTTTTTGCAAAATCTTTTACCATCTCTGGCGTTAGAGCTTCTTTTTTTGAATCCCGAATACCAGAAAGAATATGCGAAATGTAAAAATCTGGATTTCCAAAAGGCCGCAAGTCTGAATATTTTTCATTCTCCAAAATTTTACGAACCAAACTTTCGGCTTCAATATCAATCATTTGCCGTACATTTTCCAAATGCACAAAATGATCCTTGAATTCCGAAATCACAGAAGTTGCAAATCCGTGGAATGTTGAAATTTTTACTTCATCTGCCCGAGAACCTATAACTTCTCGAAGTTTTTCCTTCATTGATTTTACACCAGCATCTGTAAAGGTAATAGCTAAAATTCCAGACGGTGGCGTGTCTGTTTTTAGCAAAATATTGGCAATACGCAAAGTAAGGATAGTTGTCTTTCCAGTACCAGGCCCAGCAATAACAAGCACCGGACCCTCTATGGTATCCACAGCTTCCTTTTGCGCTTTATTTAATCTTTTATAACGCTCATCAAAAATTTCGTTAGATTTCATTAACTAAATTATAGCTCATATATAAAAAATTGCTTGTGTTGACAATAGGTCAATAAGTTATAAAATCATCATCGGAAAGCAAACATCATAATGAAGAAAAAAAGACACAGGCAGTGGTATTACAACATGGCTCTTCGGAGTCCAATTCCTTCACGGTTAGAACTGAAAGAAGAAGAGGCCTCCGCATTTCGCAGAGGTATCCGAGAAGTATATGCCTTCTTTAAACAACAACGTTAGCGATATTGCTAACGTTTTTTCTTTTATAACTTCCTTGTGTCGTATGCCCAGTGAAGTAGGGCCTGGCGCTGACGAGGGCGACAAAAGGCATCAGAAGGCCTGCAGTTGGCCCTAATTTGCCCCAAGTGACGTCGCATCGCCTTCCATCTCCTAATCTGTGTTTTGTCCTCTTCGAGTAGTCTACGGCCCATATAATAGCGACAGTACCACTGAAACCACCCCCTCGGATCCCCCTTATGAATCCAGCCTTTTTCTCTCCAAACAGATAGTGGCTGGCTGGCATTTACCTTGAAAAGATTCAATTCTTTCAAATGTTTATTAGTATCCTTTGGTGCAAACTTTGCTTTTACAAACCAATCTTTTGGAAACTCTTTTGTACAATCTCTCATATATACACCACCAAAAACTCCAAGCTCCAACATTTGCTTTGGAGTTAAGTCCGGCTTAAATTCGGGATCAAAATTTTGCCCCTCCTTTTCGACTAGCTCATACTCATACCCTTTTTGCATTTTGTCATTTACAATAATTTTCTTTGTTTTCATTTCCACCATTATACCAAAACTTGAAAAAAATAATTTAATATAAAAAAATACCCAAACATAGAAGAAAACTTCTAGGTTTAGGTATGATAGGTTACTATTTATTTCACCGTAATCCAAACGTACAATCTTATTTTTGAATTAGTAATCGCTCTTGCGGTAATTGTCGCGGTTCCTTTTCCAACAGGTGTTACCAACCCTTTCGTGTCAACAGTAACAACTTTCGGATTTTTTGACAGCCATTTGATTCCTACAGAAACAGGCTCATTATCAATATCGCGCGGTTCGACTATAATTCTTTGAGGCTGTCCCCCAAGAATCAAAGATGCGGGCTTTGTGACCAAAACCATACTGCCTAAAATTCTAGGGACCAAAGGTTCCCTCCGAGATACACTGTCATACAAATACTCATTCAGAGAAGTCGGGAGATATTGATCATCAGAACAAATTGGGGGTTCAATGTTTTTTGGGATTAAATATGCCCGAATTTCATCGGCGTGTTCGTCTACTCCCCCTGTTGTGATATTTGCACTCCACAAACCCTTCTTGCTAATTGAAACTGTCGGATACGCAAAGGTTGGCTTTGTCCACCAACTATTGACATGTATGTAAGTAGCAATTCTGAATTTATGATAATTACCAGGAGCTAATCCGTTTACCACACCCTTAGCTCTTCCCATTTGCCCATAAGCTGGAACACTTCTGATAACAATACTCTTTGCAGGTACCGTCACAATTATTGGGTGACTTTTAGCTGATCCGCATGAAGCAGTAATATTTGCCACACCAGGACTCAAGGCAGTCAATAATCCGTTTTGGTCAATTTTTGCAACCGACCGATTATTACTTCTCCAAGTTACTGACAATGGCGTGATGATAGAATTCTGGTTTTGATCGATAGCTGAAACCTCAAACCCCTGTGTTCCGCTCACACCAATTTCGAGAGAATCAGAGGGATTAGTTTCAAGATAAGCAAGGGATTGTTTCTCATTCGAATAGACGTGAACTGAATCAACACTCATAGACCATATTTCGTTCTTCTTCCTAGTCTTTGAGATGAGCAACTCATTACTGAAGGCATCCGTACGGTCATCGTCCGGTGCCCACATATTGAAATGTAAGTACATCGGACCCTGTGGAATAGGCGACTCAGCTGAAGTTACGGTACGAACCAAAACATCATCAACATACCATGACACCTGACTTGGCAACCATTGGATTTGATATTTGTGAAGAGTTGTAATTCCTCTTCCGGCATCAGCATATTGAATATATTTTGATAAATATTCTCCTTGTGCCTCATTACTATCAATATTTGTATTGAAGTAGCTGGGTTGGTTTCCCACAAACTCAAAACTGATTTCATCAGGCTCCCAAACATAATAACTGGGCACATCACGCAATGAAAAAGTACAGATTGTTCCCTTTTTTATTGTGTCTACCTTCAACATAGCTGTTATCGTTAAACCACTCCCAACATAGAACGGAGTGTTGCTGATAAGATCGGTTCCAGATATTTCGAATCCCCAACCATCCCAAGATTGAGCAGTGATGCTCACCTTGCTATTACCGATTATCGGTAATTTGTTAAACCAGCTTTCGAAGCGCGTTTGTCCGGTGTATACCTCGCCACGGTCTTGCTCCCAAGTTGGAGTGCGCCATAAGTTTGTATTGATGGTTGATCCATTAAAGTCGTCAGAGAATATGATATCCCCAAACAACCCGGCAGTAAATGATAGACAGAACAGAATTGCAATTGTTGTAGTTTTCATGATTCAAGCATATGACTAACAAAGTCATCGAAAAAAACCACCCTTGCACACAAGTACAAGAAATAAATAGTTACTTTTCAAAGGACTTTTACAACCTAAACATTACGCCATATTTTGCGCTTGTCAAGTCTGGCAAAACTCAACCTTCCGGTGAGTCTTTATTTATTTCTTTAGGCTTGCAAATACCGTTTAAATATATAATATTGTAAATAGATATGAAAACTGGACCAGGCAACAGCAGACACAGCCCTCCCAAGAAACACCGAGTATTCCATAAACCAGAATCTGAAAAAACCTCACGGCACAGACGTTTTATGGAATTCGTCACAAAAAGGGAGAGAGCAACCATCAAAATTTTTGAAGAAGGCCTTAAACGGATAAGATAGCTTCTTCTCATCAAACTTCACACCTGTGAGGTTTTTCTTTTACCAAAACCAAAAGCGATTTCCTTTCAGGAAATCACTTTTGTATTTCTAGCTAGAGCCTAGCGCCTAATGGCTAGTTGCTAGATTAGTAATTCTTCAATCGATTGATCTTGTCATGCTGTCGTATCTTCTCGTGCGCCTTTGCTTCGATTTGTCGAATACGTTCTCGAGTAACACCGAACTTCTTTCCCACCTCTTCGAGTGTGTGTTGAATTCCATCTGTTAGTCCGTGTCTCATTTCAAGAATCCTTCGCTCTTTTTCTGAGAGGTCACCAAGAATTTCTCTCACCTGATCGGCAAGAATTCTTCGTGAAGATTCTTGATCTGGAGAAAGGATTGAATCATCCTTAATAAAATCTCCTAGAGTTGATTTTCCATCATCACCATCCTCCCCCACTGGAGATTCAAGTGAAATTGTACTTTGATCAATTTTTTCAATCGTATATATTTTTTCAACCTCAAGACCCATCTCTGTTGCAATTTCCTCTGGCATAGGATCCCGCCCAAGGTCAATTGTAAGTCTTCGCACAACTTGCTTATATTTTGCGATTGTCTCCACCATGTGCACAGGCACACGAATTGTTCTTGATTGGTCAGCAAGTGCACGAGTTATCGCCTGGCGAATCCACCATGTTGCATATGTAGAAAATTTAAATCCCT
>CAZTQI010000008.1:6369-15550 GCA_964615805.1 uncultured Candidatus Saccharibacteria bacterium
CTACCGCCTTGAAAAGCCCTAAGTTACCTTCTTGAATAAGGTCGAGCAAAGTTAAGTCTGCACTTCTACCAACATATTTTTTTGCAATAGAAACCACAAGACGAAGGTTTGCACGTGCTAATAGATTTTTCGCTTCTTCATCACCATCAAGAATTCTTCTCGCAAGCTCTTTTTCTTCGTGAGCATGAATCAAAGGATACTGCCCTATTTCTTTCAAATATATCTGAATCGAATCATATTGAGAATCCTGGTTTCGGGTATACACACTTTTTTCCTTTCCGGAAGATATTGCATCCAAATCTAGAAGTCCTCCCCCTTCCACAATATCTATTCCTGAAACCGTAAGTCTTGAATATAGATCATCTAAAAAATCAACATCACTTTCAATATTTGGAAACTCCTTCAAAACCTCATCATAAGTAACAAAACCCCTATCTTTACCCTTTTCAACTAGTTTTAAAGCTTTTACTTCCCATAACTTATTTTTTGGAACAACAGGGACAGTAACTTTAACTATGGGTGTAGGAACAACCTTTTCAACAGTTTTTGCTTTTGAAGCAACCGCCTTCTTTACTACTTTTTTGGCAACAGGTTTCTGCACAGTCTTTTTTACAGACTTCTTTACGATTTTTTTTGGTGTTGTTTTTTTTCAAAATTTTTGTTGGTTTTTTTATAGGAGACTTCTTATTATTTTTTTTCTTTGGAGTTGCCATAATGTTAAAATAATTATACTAATAAATATTCAATATGTCATTAGATTAGGTGGAAATGTTTTTTAGTTTTTCGATTTTTTTCTGTATTCCATCAATTTCAACTAGTAATATGTTTGTGTCGCTTTCATTTTTTGACTCTGCCATCTCTTTCATTTTCAAAACCAAAACTTTCTTCACACTTTCAATCTCAAGCTTATTTAATAGTATACTTATATCTTTTTTCAGAAGCTCGTTTTTAGGATAGTATGATTCTGCCTCAAAGATCATATCAGAAATTGAACCCTTGCATTCTAACTCTATTTTATTCAATAATTCTTCTCCAAGTATTCTCTTTAATTCTCCTCTTGTAAAAACTAAATCAATCTGCGGTTCTGGAATTTTTTCCTGCCAATACACCATTCCCAATATTTTTCTTTCTAAAGAATCTTTTCGAAAAATCTTCTCTCCACTATCTGCCAAATCTTTCCCAAATACTGGCTCTTGTGACCTTTTTATTTTTTGTAAATCTTGCATCACGGACTCAATCGAAAAATCTCCAAGCTCAGATATTTTTTTAACATAATGCGATTGCTCCATATTGCTTTCAATATTTGCAACATAAGGCAAAACTTCCTCACGAATACGTTTGGTCAAAAGTCTTGTATCTTTTATATCAGACTTAACTTTTTCAATGGAAAGATCAACAATATGTTGAGAATTTTTCAAGGCTTCGACCCACATATTTTTATCTTTCAAAATCAAATCTGCAGGATCAAATCCTTCAGGGATTTCGGCAATCTTAATTTCCATTCCAAGTGATAGCCCCATCTCCCAAGCTCTTTTTGAAGCACGCCATCCGGCACCGTCTGCGTCATAGGCAACCATAATTCTGTTTGAAAATCGCTTCAATATATTTAGATGCTGTTCTGTAAGTGCGGTACCAGATGTTGCCACAGTATTTGTAAACCCAGCTTGATGCGACATAAGCAAATCTACCTGCCCTTCCACAAGAATAGAATAATCTTTTTCTCGAATTCCTAACTTGGCTTTATGAAGCCCATAAAGGACAGCTGATTTACTGAATATCTGAGTTTCGGGACTATTTAGATATTTTGCTGTTTCTTCAGGTTGTTCAAATGCTCTTCCAGAGAATGCTACAATTCTTCCCGTTGTGTCAAAAAGCGGAAACATAATTCGCCCACGAAATCTATCGTAATAACCTTTCTCTCCCTTTTTTATCAAACCAGCTTTTTCCATATCAAGAATATTCCAATCCTTCTTTAATGACATTTCTGTAAAATGCCAATCGTCTGGAGAATATCCAATATGCCAATCTCGTATTGTATTTTCTGTGATTCCACGCTTCAGCAAATATTCTTTTACTTTCGGATACTTCTGTAATTCACTTTCATAAATTTTCATTGAGGCCTCCATGAGTGCATATAGAGTTTCCTTTTCATTACCTTTTTCTCTTGGCTCATAATCGAGTGTAACACCCGCTTTTTCCGCAAGCATTTTTAAAGCACCACGAAAATCAACACCTTCAAATTGTTCAACAAAAGAAAAGATATCTCCTTTTGCCCCACAACCAAAACAATAATAATTGTTCCTGTCTGGAGACACAAAGAAAGATGGCGTTTTCTCATTATGAAAAGGACACCTTGCTTTGAAATTTGCACCAGATTGTTCAAGTTTAATATACGATGAAAGTACATCTACAATACTCAAACGTTCTTTTATTGTTTCAACATTAGACATTTATGAAGAGTTTTTCATTATTGATTAAGAAACAATTACTTCATCTTGTTAGCAAACAACCGACATAATTTCCAATTTTTAATTTTGTAATTTTTAAATAATGAATTAATGAATTAATTTTTAAATCCAAAAATTTGGACATTATTTCAACAAATGAGTGGTGTGTGGATGAGTACCCTCATACACGACACCTGAATGTAGTTGAAATATAAGGTTTACGCTTTTATTTAAAAATTAAAAATTATAAAATTAAAAATTCACGCAAGTGCTACTCCTCGTCTCTTATGAACGTATCTGTTTTGTACACCTTTCGTAGTTCTTCTTGCAAATCAGCAATCATCTTATGCTTCTTACTTCCAGGAAAACCAGTACCGGCTGGAATAAGACGACCGATGATAACATTTTCTTTTAGACCCCTCAATTGATCTTCATTTCCACGAACAGCATTCTGAATAAGAACACGAGTTGTGTGTTGGAATGATGCAGCTGAAAGGAATGATCTTCGTGAAAGTGAAACTTCTGTAATACCCATCACAACAGCATCTCCTGTTGCTGGCTCCCCACCTTCTGCAATCACTCTTTCGTTTTCCTCATGTAAGGCTGCGTTCTCCAATAGCTCTCCCTCTGTAAATAGAGTATCTCCAGCTTTCTTAACTCTCGTTCTTGAGAACATTTGCTTAACAATAACTTCAATATGTTTTCGAGACACTGTCTCTCCTTGAAGTTCATAAAGTTTATTAACTTCAGAAATAATGTAGTTTTGCGTAGCTTCTCTTCCTCCGTATTTGAATACCTCATCAATGTCGGCAGAACCGTCTGTCATAAGCTGACCTTTAACAACTTTATCTCCAACTCGTACCATTGCAACACGCTTGTTTGTAAAGGCATACTCTGTCTCTCCTTTTACTTTCTTTGATTCTCCGCCTTCAGAAAGAACTTTAATCATTCTGTCTTTTCCAAGGTCAATTACCTCACTAACAACACCATCTACCTTGTTCACAATAGCTGGATTTTTTGGAGCTCTCTTTTCAAAAACTTCTTCAACACGAGGAAGACCTTGTGTAATATCCCCACCAACAGAGGCAATACCTCCGGCGTGGAATGTACGCATTGTAAGCTGTGTTCCCGGCTCACCAATAGCTTGAGCAGCAACTGTACCGACAGCTTCTCCAATATCAATCATTACATTTCTACCTAAGTCAGTTCCGTAACATTGTGCACAAACACCATGTAGTGATTCACATGTTAGTGGTGATCTTAGAGACACTGATGCAACATCACTTTCTTCAACAATCTTTGAGTCATCTTTAGTAATCAAGTGACCTTTTTTAAATATAACCTCACCTTTTGAATCAACAATATCTGCGGCTGCTACTCGTCCTCGAATTTTCTTTGATAGAGGAATTTCGATACCTGAATCACTACCTCGTATAATTGCAACTGAATTTTTTGTTCCACAATCAACTTCAGAAACAACAACATCTTGAGCAACGTCGAACAATCGTCTTGTTAGATAACCAGCTTTAGCAGTGTTTAGCGCGGTGTCTGTCAAACCTTTTCTAGAACCGTGAGTTGAAATGAAATACTCAATAGGTGTAAGACCTGCTTTATATGATGAAAGAATTGGGAATTCAATTGTCTCTCCTTGGTTGTTTGCAATAAGACCTTTAATACCAGCCATCTGTGTAATATTTCCAAGAGAACCTCGAGCACCTGAAATAACCATATCGTAAATTGGTCCATCCTTCACGAATGCTTCGTTCATAACTTTTTCAATCTTTCCCTTTGCCTCATGCCATAGTTCAATATTTTTTCTATATCTTTCATCTTCTGATAGAAGACCTTCGTTGAATTGATCCTGCACTTCTTCTGAAAGTTTTTTCGCAGCTGCGATGATTGGAGCTTTTGAAGCCGGCTCTCGCACATCATCAATACCCCAAGTTGTACCAGAGTGAGTTGTATATTTGAATCCAAACAATTTGATCTTATCCATAATTGTTGGAATATTTTCTATACCATATTTGTTTGTAAGATCATCGATAACAGCTGTCATTTTCTTCTTTTCCATTTCGTCGTTGATATATCCATAATCTTTTGGAAGGACTGAGTTGAAAAGAAGTCTTCCTACTGATGTTTCAAAAGTTCCATTTTCAAACTGAGCATATTTTGCTGTATCTGTTGCAAGAACTTTAATTTTTGCTCGAATACCGACAATACCATAGTCATATGCATTGATAGCGTCGTTTGGACTTGAAAAATATTTTCCTTCACCTTTTGTTCCTTCGATAATTTTTGTCATCCAATAACAACCAAGAACAATATCAAGTAGCTTAGCTGCAACGATAGGATCTCCAGAACCTGGCTTTAGAATGTTTTTGTCAGCAGCCATAATTTCTCGAGCCTCCATTTGTGCTTCCTCTCCTAGTGGAACGTGAACAGCCATCTGGTCACCGTCGAAGTCAGCGTTAAAGGCTGTACACACAAGTGGGTGAACCTGAATAGCAGATCCTTCGATTAGGATCGGCTGGAAAGCCTGAATACCAAGTCTGTGAAGTGTTGGTGCACGGTTTAGAAGAACATATTTTCCTAGAATAACATCTTCAAGTATTGCCCAAACTTCAGGAATTCCTTCATCAATTAATTTGTTAGCTCCACGAATATTGAAAGCAAGTTCCTTTCCTAAAAGTTGTGAGATAATAAACGGTCTGAAAAGTTCAAGTGCCATATGTTTTGGTAAACCACATTGATGAAGTTTCAAATCTGGACCAACAACAATAACAGATCGTCCAGAGTAGTCGACTCGCTTTCCAAGAAGATTACCTCGAAGAAGTCCTCTTTTACCCTTAAGGTTATCCGCAAGAGATTTTAGTGGTCGTCTTTGTGCTTGATTAAGTCCTGCAAAGGCTGCGTTACCATGGCGGATTGAGTTGTCGATAAGCGCATCAACAGCTTCCTGAAGAATTCTTTTTTCATTTCGTAAAATAACTTCCGGTGCTTTGATCTCAATAAGTTTCTTAAGTCGATTATTTCGATTAATAACCCGTCGATACAAATCGTTTACATCACTTGTTGCATGTCGTCCTCCATCAAGAGCAACCATAGGTCTTAGTGCTGGTGGAATAACAGGAATACGTGTAAGGAACATCCACTCTGGGCGAATATTTCCCTTTACCATTGATTTAACAACAATTAGTCTCTTTGAAATTTTTTCTCTTTCAAGTGACTTTGCTTTTTCTATATCCTTTTCAAGTTCTGCTTGTAGTTTTATAAGGTCCAAATCTTTCAAAAGTCCGTAAATTGCCTCTGCTCCGATTGATGCATCAAAAAGTGTTCCATATTTCATTGAGTACTTGTGATACACAACTTCATCAATAACTTTTCCAGCTACAATCGCTTCGATCTCCTTCTTTGTTTCAAGTAAAAGATTTTTCAATGCATCTTTTGTTTTCTCATCTTGAATTTGTTTTATTTTTGATTTAAATTCTGAATCCAAATCAGTTAGAATTCGAGCTCGCTCCTCTTCGTCTACCAAGGTAATTAGGTAGCCAGCAAAATACACAACCTTTTCAAGTTCCATTCCTGACATTCCAAGAAGAAGCGATATTCGTGAAGGAACAGATCGTAAAAACCAAATATGTCCGATTGGAGTTGCAAGATCAATATGACCCATTCTCTCTCGTCTTACTACTGAGCGTGTTAATTCCACTCCACATTTTTCACAAATAATTCCTTTGTAGCGAATACCTCGATATTTTCCACAGTAACATTCATAGTCATGATCTGGACCGAAAATCTTTTCGTCGAAAAGACCAGCTTTCTCACTTCTTTGAGTTCTGTAGTTCATTGTCTCTGGCTTTGTAACTTCACCATATGACCATTCTTTAATTCTCTCAGGAGATGCAAGTCGAAGTGAAATCAAATCGAAATCATTGAAGTCTTGTGTTTTGTTGTTTATTATTTTTGCGTTGTTCATAGTTTTATTTCGTTAGAAGTTATAAGTTTATTATTCCTCGTCTTCTGTTATAACTTCCTTTGAAGTAATTTTCTTTCGACCTTCCCCTCCTTTTTTCTTTAATTCAATATCAAGTCCAAGCGCTCGTAAGTTTGCAAGCAACACATTAAATGACGCCGGTGTATTCGGTTGTTTCAATAGTTCACCTTTCACAATAGAGTCGAAAGCTTGTGAACGTCCGATAATATCATCTGATTTGATAGTGAGCATTTCTCGAAGTGTATATGATACACCGTGTCCAAGAAGAGCCCACACCTCCATCTCTCCAAGTCTCTGTCCTCCACCTTGAGCTTTACCTCCGAGTGGCTGTTGAGTAATAAGAGAGTAAGGACCAATCGATCGCATGTGAATCTTATCTTCAACCATGTGGTGAAGTTTCAAGATATACATATAACCAACAGCAATTTTTTGTTCAAATTTTTCTCCTGTTCGTCCGTCGAATAGATCCATCTTTCCATCTTCTGCAAATCCTGCTTTCACAAGCTCGTCTTTAATTTCAACATCTGTTGCTCCAACAAAAGGAGGAACAATGGCCTGATATCCAAGAGTGTTTGCAGCAAGACCAAGGTGAACTTCTAGAATTTGTCCTAGGTTCATACGTGAAGGCACACCAAGCGGAGTAAGGATAACATCAATAGGTGTTCCGTCTGCCATGTAAGGCATTTCTTCGATTGGAAGAACTTTTGAAATAACACCTTTGTTTCCGTGACGTCCAGCAAGCTTATCTCCAACCTGTACAGTTCGAAGCTGAGCAATTTCAATATGAATTCGCTTAATGATTCCTGATTCTAATTTATCTCCATTTTCTCGTGAAAAAATCTTTACAGAAACAACACGTCCTCTTTTTCCGTTTTCAAGTCTCTTTGAAGTATCTTTCACATCGCGAGCTTTTTCACCGAAGATTGATCTTAGAAGTCTTTCTTCTGGAGTAAGCTGAGTTTCACCCTTTGGTGTAATTTTTCCGACAAGAATATCACCTGGTCGTATTTCCGCGCCAATTCGTACAAGACCTTCTTCGTCTAGGTTCTTTAGTTTTGCTTCACCAACGTTTGGAATATCTGGAGTTGTAACTTCGGGACCTAGTTTTGTGTCGCGAACATTGACCACAAATTCCTCAAGGTGAATAGAAGCAAATTTACTTTCCTTCACAACTCTTTCAGATAGAATAATCGCATCCTCGAAGTTTGATCCAGACCATGACATAAATGCCACAAGCATATTTTGTCCAAGGGCCATTTGTCCATTATCTGATGTTGATGTATCGGCAAGTAATGCACCCTTTGAAACCTTGTCACCAAGATTTACCTTTGGTCGCTGATGGAAACATGTAAATGAGTTTGTTCGTTCAAATCGCACAAGACTATATATAGTGTCTTTTCCTTTTCCGTTTCTAAGTACAATTTTATTTCCGTCAACAGCAACAATTGTTCCATCTTCATCTGCACGAATAACACGCAACGTATCTGTAACAGCTTTTTCTTCAATACCCGTTGCAACAATAGGAGCCTCAGGAACGATACAGGGTGTCGCCTGCTTTTGCATGTTAGATCCCATGAGTGCTCGGTTGGCATCATCGTGGTTTAGGAAAGGAATCAAAGATGTAGCAATTGAGAATGGTTGATTTGTTGCAATATCCATATAGTCCACCTGATCTGGTTTCACCAAGAAAGGTTCACCGTCACGACGAACTTCAACAGAAGTTTCTAGAATTTTTCCATCTTTATCATATCGTGTTGCAGCATGTGCAATATTGTATCTTTCTTCTTCAAGAGCATTCAAGTAAACAACCTCAGCAGAAACTTTTCCGTTTTTAACTTTTGCGTATGGAGTTTCAATCATTCCAAACTCATTTACCTTTGCATATGTTGCAAGACGCAAAATAAGACCAATGTTTGGACCTTCAGGTGTGTGAATTGGACAAAGTCTTCCGTAGTGAGAAGGGTGCACGTCTCGAACTTCAAATCCGGCGCGATCTCTTGAAAGACCTCCAGGACCTAGAGCTGAAAGTGTTCGCAAATGCTCAACTTCAGCAAGAGCATTTTCTTGCTGCATAAATTGTGACAATTGGTTTTGTGTAAAGAATTCTTTTATTCGAGCCTGTAGCGGTCGAGGAGAAATGAATTGAATTGGAAGAGTTGCATCGGTATCAATTGTAGACATTCTATTCTGAATGTTTCTCTTCATCTGTGTCATACCCACACGAATTTTTGACTGTAGAAGTTCTCCGCAGAATCGAACTCGTCTACTTCCTAGGTGGTCGATATCATCTTCCATTCCTTCTGGATTTAGGTTTAATCCACAAATATATATAGCCATCACCAAAACATCATCGACAGAAAGAGTACCCCTTTGTAAATCTTTCTCGTCCATTGATTTTTGGAATCGCTTATTGAAACGAAAACGTCCAGCCTTAGAAAGATCGTATCTTTCTTTACTGAAAATAGAATCCACAAAACTGTGAGCAATTTCTGGTGTAGCTAGGTCACCATCACGAAGTCGTTTATAAATTTCAAGATATGAATCTTCTTGAGTTTTTGCTGGATCTTTTGCGATTGAGAGCTCAATCATCTTTTTTGCTTCTTCGTTCCCCTTGAAGAGAGCAATTATATCTTCATCCTTTACAACGCCGAGAACGCGGAAAAGAGATGCGATTGGGAATTTTCTTTTTTTGTCTACACGAACATACATCACACCATCGGCTTCTGTGTCGATTTCAATC
>CAZTQI010000009.1:0-4005 GCA_964615805.1 uncultured Candidatus Saccharibacteria bacterium
AGAAAATTCGAAAATGCCGTGGTCGACCCTTGAGATTTTTTTTGTGATTTGACGAGGTTCTATAGTTGGGGGTACAATTAGGGGAATTATGGAGAAACAACCACATCAAGAATATAGGGATGAGAGAGCGAAAACATTAAAAGATTTACGTAATTCTGGCGAAAGAGAATATGCAAAATATGTTCATGATCAAGACATGAAGTGGTTTCTTAATAAAGATGGAATAAACAATAATACATATAAAGAATATCGAGAATTACACCTAAAAGATATTAGACGTAAGTTAGGTCTTGATGATAATAGGAAAGCTGAAAGTTTTGAGGACATCGAGAAAAGAATCGAAGGAATAGGCCTCACACCATTAATATATGGAAAAAGTATAGATGAGCAAATAGATAAAAATAAGTTGGTTGACCCAAAAGAAATAGACTGGTTACTAGACGTATTAACTGATGGTGGTAATGAAGAACCGTATATACCTGATCATTGGCAAAAATATATACCAAATCGAATTCGGCATGATAATGTGATGGATCGTAAAAAGGAATATGGCGTATTTGCAATAGATTTGAATAATCCAAAAGTTCTTAATGGATTCAAGGTTTCCTATCATCAAGATACAGGCAAGATGATGTTTCTTGGATTTATTAATGCTGAGAGTGAAATCAGAAAACTTCCATATGAAGCTACTTTAAGTAGAGCAAAGCTTGAATTTGATACGGATGTCTTTGAAAAAAAAGTGGGAGAGGATTGGGATGCGAATAATTTTATTTTGGTAAAAAGAACTTAGAAAAAAATTTTAAGATAAAACACCAGATTAGTTCTGGTGTTTTTGCTAAAGCCTAGTGCTCGACTTTGTTTCCTTATGAGCGAAGCGAATTAGGAATACAAGAAGTACCCTTGTGGCATAGAGCCTAACAGCTAGTGTGTGTTATAATACAATAGTTATTTAATTTAATTTTTTTATACATGATAAAAGTTGCAATCAATGGGGCAGGAAGAATTGGTAGAGCGTTTTATAAATTAGCCTCAAAAAGAGATGATATTGAGGTTGTTGCTATAAATGACTTGGCAGATATTAATAATATCGCCTATCTTTTGAAATATGACAGCGCATACGGACGAAGTGGTCTTGATGTAAAAGTTAGCGAAGATCTAAAAAGTCTTATAATTAATGGAAAAACCGTTCGATATGTTTCAGAGAAAGATCCTGCAAATTTACCTTGGGGTGAGATTGGGGTAGATATCGTGGTTGAATCAACTGGGCTTTTCACAAGTTATGAAAAATCAAAAGCACATCTAGGTGCTGGTGCAAAAAGAGTTGTTATTTCGGCTCCAGTTAAAGATGCAGATGATGCACAAAAAGCAGAAACAATTCTCCTTGGAATAAATGATGAAAAAATTAAAGATTGTTTAATTACTTCAAACGCATCTTGTACTACAAATGCAGCGAGCCCATTGATTGCAATTCTTGATGAGGCTATTGGTATTGAAAAAGCAATTTTAAATACTGTTCACGGATATACAGCAAGTCAAAGCATTGTGGACGGTCCAAATAAAAAAGATTTTAAAGAGGGAAGAGCAGCAGCTCAGAACATTGTGCCAACATCAACTGGTGCAGCTATTGCCGTTGGAAAAGCGCTTCCACAAATGGTTGGAAAGTTTGACGGTATTTCAATGAGAGTTCCTATGATTTCTGGATCGATTGCTGATGTAACATTTATTGCAAAGAGAAATACAAGCGTGCAAGAAATAAATGATTTATTGAAAAAAGCTGCAACTGAAGAGAAGTGGAAAAAAGTTTTCACCGTGACTGAAGATCCGATTGTTTCATCTGATATTATTGGCGATTCACATGCATCAATTGCAGACTTGGGACTTACGAAAGTTATCGACGGAAACTTGGTTAAGGTGTGCGCTTGGTATGATAATGAGATGGGGTACACCCAGGCACTAACCGAACACGTGATAATGGCGGGCAAATATTTGTAAGATGTTATATTATAAGAGTGTGTTTAATAGATGTATATTAGTGCCTGGGTATACGCATGCGCTTTTGGAGCACGTCATTATTGCTGGAAAATTAATTTAAAAATATGAAGATTTATTTCGCATCAGATCATGCTGGATATGAACTTAAAAATGGTTTGGTTAAGTTTGTGAAAGAACTTGGTTTTGAGGTTATAGACCTCGGAGCACCTTCTTATGAAGAGGGAGACGATTATCCGGATATTGTTTCAAAAGCTGCAGAAATTATTTCAAAAAATCCTGAAGACAGAGCTATTGTTCTTGGTGGATCAGGCCAAGGTGAGGCTATTGTTTGCAACAGATATCCAAATGTCCGTGCTGTGGTTTTCTATGGAGGTCCAGCTGAAATAATCACATTTTCTCGAGCTCACAATGACGCAAATATTCTTTCTTTAGGTGCACGTTTTGTTGATCAAAGTGAAATTGGGGAAGTTGTAAAGACTTGGATACTTGCTCAATTTTCGAACAATGAGAGACATGTAAGGAGGATAAGGAAGATTGAAGAACTTATAACTGATAACAAATAACTTATAATCTTTAATTAACCTGGATCCCCGCATTCGCGAGGATGACAAACAAAAATACAATGCGAGAAATAATACCTGCGATACTACCAGAAAATTATATTGACTTAGTGGGCCATATCGAAGCCTTAAATGGCTCTGTTTCGATGGTACAAATTGACATTTGTGATGGGATTTTTGTGCCAAGTAAATGTTGGCCATATAAAAATGATAGTGGGGAGTTATCGAAAATTTTAGAACAAGAAGAAGGTTTGCCGGAATGGGAAAAAATTGATTACGAAATTGATTTAATGGTGAAAAATCCTATGGAAGATGCTGAAAAATGGATTCAAGCTGGGGCAAAAAGATTGATTTTACATATTGAAAGTGAGGGAATCCCCGAGACAATGGAAATGCTTAAAGTGGATCATAAATATACTAAAGAAGACGATTTGCTCGAAGTGGGAGTTGCTATTAATATCGACACACCAATTTCAGCTTTAGAAAATATCATAGATGATATAAGTTTCGTTCAGTGTATGGGAATTTCACGAATCGGTTTTCAACATGAAAAATTTGATGAAAGAGTTTTGAATAAGATAAAGGAAATTAAATCAAAATACCCAGAGACTATAATTGCTATTGATGGGGGAGTTGATTTTGAAAATTTACAGAAATTAATCGAAGCTGGTGTGAATAGATTTGTGGCAGGACATTCTGTTTTTCAAGGAGATCTAGAACCTGCGGATTCTGTGAAAAAATTTCGTGATATACTTAATGCATAATTATGTTATCCGATACTCACATAAAATCTCTTGAGTTACAAGCGAATGATATTCGCGAGTCTATTATAGAAATGCTTATGGAGGCTGGTTCAGGACATACAGCTGGACCTCTTGGTATGGCGGATGTTTTTACTGCAATCTATTTTTATAGTTTGAAACACGATCCACATAATCCTTTTTGGGAAGAGCGAGACAGATTCGTGCTTTCAAACGGCCATATTTGCCCTGTGCTCTACGCAACAATGGCACATAGGGGGTATTTTCCTGTGTATGAACTTTTAACCTTAAGAAAATTTGGCTCGAAACTTCAAGGTCATCCACATCGTGAATGGTTGCCGGCACTTGAAACAAGTTCTGGTCCACTCGGCTCTGGTCTTTCGCAAGCTGTGGGAATGGCACTTGCAGAAAAAATTGATAAGGGGGAGTCTTGGAACAAGTTCATATACTGCTCACTTGGCGATGGAGAACTTGATGAAGGGCAAAATTGGGAGGCGATAATGTTTGCTGGAAAAGAAAAGCTTGGAAACTTAATTGCAATTGTTGATAGAAATAATATTCAAATAGACGGCTTTACAGAAGATGTGATGCCACTTGAGCCTTTAAATAAAAAATTGGAAAGTTTTAATTGGCATGTACAAGAAATTGACGGACATAATTATTTGCAAATTAGTCAAGCATTAAAAAATGCA
>CAZTQI010000009.1:4015-14038 GCA_964615805.1 uncultured Candidatus Saccharibacteria bacterium
TAAAGAAGAGGGGGAGAAAGCTTTGGAGATTTTAAGAACGTTGGGAGGGAGGATAAAAAGTGAACACAATTAAGTTGAGGTATTATAAAGTTAATAATTAATACAAATGGAAAAAGCAAATAAAGATTTAATAAATTCTAATACTTTAGGAATCAAAAAAAGGTTATACCTAGAATATATTATTCCATTTATATATGCTTTTGTTTTTGTACCACTGGTTTATTTGTTTCGTTTAAAGCCCACACTAGATCAATGTCGCTTATTAAGCCCGGAGAATGGTGAATGTGGCGTTGGTGTGGGGTTTGCCCTAGCTTTTCTAATCTCTTTATTTTTTTATTATTTTATAATACTTTTTATTGTTAAGGTTTTTGTGTGGTTATATAAAACAAAACATAAGAAAATATTCGTTTTGCTTTTATGTCTCTTGAGTATTTTTATTATATTTATTGTAGTTGGAAATATGGCAGCACCGATATGGTTGGTTGATTTAATGAGTTCAATAAAAGAAACTAATAAAGTTAACGGTTATTAATTGAGATGATTAACAAAGATCAAAAACTAAATAAAAGAATTTTTGATAAAGATTGCGAACAAAAACCAATTCGCTTTGGTTTCGGTGAAGGCCTCCTTTTGGCTGGAGAAGAAAACGAAAAGGTTGTCGGGCTTTGTGCGGACTTAACAGAGTCTACACAAATGCATTTATTCAGAAATAAATTCCCAAAAAGATTTATTGAAATGGGAATTGCAGAACAGAATTTAGCGAGTGTTGCGTCCGGTATGGCTTCGATGGGAAAAATTCCTTTTATAACATCTTATGCAATGTTTTCACCTGGTAGAAACTGGGAACAAATTCGCACAACTATTTGTTATAATAATGTACCTGTGAAAATCGCCGGCTCTCACGCTGGAGTCTCCGTTGGCCCCGATGGAGGCACGCATCAAGCCGTTGAGGATATTGCTCTCACACGAGTTATTCCTCGGATGGTGGTTATTTCTCCTTGTGATGCAATTGAAGCAAGGAAGGCCACCCTAGAGGCCTCCAAGACCCTTGAGCCAACCTATATTCGTCTTGCTCGTGAGAAAACACCGATAATAACAACTGAAGAAACGCCCTTTGAAATCGGTAAAGCACAAGTATTTTTTGAGGAAGAAAATCCAAAAGTAACAATAATTGCAACTGGCGTATTAGTACATAAAGCTCTTGTTGTTTCAGAAGAGCTTCGACATAAAGGTATTGGGTCTATTGTAATAAATCTTTCAACAATAAAACCACTCGATAAAAAAACTATTTTAGAAAATGTTAAAAGAACAGGAAAGGTTGTGACCGTGGAGGAGCATCAAATTGCTGGAGGGATGGGTTCGGCTGTGGCAGAATTTTTGGCAAAAACTTTTCCTGTTCCGATTGAATTTGTTGGAGTGAAAGATGAGTTTGGACAAAGCGGAAAACCTGAAGAACTAATCAAACACTACGGTATGGATGAAGGCGCAATTAAAAAAGCGGTAGAAAAAGTTTTAAATAGATAAGTCTACATAAACAATAATACTAAAATTAACATAATGGTTGAGGTTGTGTATGTATAGAATAAAACTTTTTTAATTTCTTTTCTATCAAAAGAATTTTCTCCACCAACGAAGGGGATTGGAATTATATTTCCTTCCTTGTCTTCACACGGTCCACCGAGTTTTATATTTCTTGCGCCAGCATAAGTTACGATAGGAATCCCTCCATTTGGCGAAGGACCTTTTTGTGCATCTTTCATCCAAGCCTTCCAAGCTCTTTTCGCAGAATCCTTTGTAAAGAGTGCAACAAGCAAAATTAAAAAACCTGTAATTCTTGCTGGAATAAGATTTAATAAATCGTCCATTTTTGCACTAAACCAACCAAATTTTATATATTTTTTATTTTTGTAGCCAATCATCGAGTCCAGTGTGTTTGTGATTTTATATATCATCATTAGGAGCGGTCCGCCAAGCGCAAAGAAAAATAATGGTCCAATAATTCCATCAGAAATATTTTCTGTTGTTGTTTCAATTACCGCTCTTACAATTTCTTGCTCATTGACTTTGCTCATATCACGACTTACGACACCCTGTACTCTATTTCTTGCTTTATCAATTTCATTAAGTTCTAAAAATTTGTAAATAGTTCTTGCCTCCCTCGCTAATGCGCCAAGTGCCAGAAATGAAAAAGTTAAATATGTATAAAAAATTGATAAGAGTAAAATATCAAAATTTTTGAAAAAATCTTTTAGGAATAAGAATACAAAAATAAACAAACCAACAACAACAATCCAGTGAATTATACCCAAAACATAAAGTGAGATATGTTTTATTCTTCTAAGTTGTTTCTCTAAGAAAATAGAAAAATTTCCTATAACCTGTACTGGGTGATACAGCCAAAAAGGGTCTGCAAATATAATATCAAGCATGAATGCTGTGGTAAGAATCATTTCCATATATAAACCTTATCTAATCTGGCGCATGTTTGCAATGTTTTGATTTAATTGATATTGTTGCCTTTAGAAATGAGATACGATTTTTCTCAGCTTTTCGGCTGGTAAAAATTACAAAGTGAAGCAGGGTGTAATTCCCTCACTGTCGCGCAACGGTAAAGTCCGGACCTTTTCTCTAATTGGCTCGCGAAAAGCCACACTCTAAATAGGGCGTGGACTTCTAAAAACAACCACGTTCTTTTCAAAACCAAAAAAGTTTTTCGAATGAAACTAGAAAGAAAACAAGAAGAGACTATTGTTTCTTTTTCAGAACCAATGAGTTGTATAAGCTCGGCGATTTTTGGAGGTGGTATTAAAAGTGATATTAAAACTGTCGCCAACATAACTATCCCAAGAGATCTCAACATACCTGCGAATTTGATGCCTGACTATTGCGAAAGAGTCCTTGGGCTTCAAGGTGAAGACTCAAAAAAAACTGTAGCACTATTAACTTCTGTGCCACAGATGTATCTTGGGCAATCTGCTTGTGGTAAATGCTTGGTCACTGCTGGTTTGGGTAATGCGTCTCCTTTGATCCCTGAGACTGTTTGGGATGAAAAAAAAGATGAGATGATAGTTTATTCACCAGGCACAATCAATTGCATTCTCGTACTTTCAGACAGTTTGACCCAAGGCGCACTCGTTGAAGCATATGGTATGGCGAAAATTGCAATTTCTGAGGTTGTCCGTTTCTGGAGTCTTTGCAGAGGTGCTTCGGTTTGTGTTGGGACACCCACAGATTGCACAGCTCTTTTGTGTCCTCAAAATGGTCCAAAAATTAAGTTTGCCGGGCTTGGTACAAAAGTTGGGGCAGATGTTGCAACTTTGGTTGTGGACGCTATGACAAACGCCATTCGACACAGATATCCAGATTTCAAGCACTTGGTTTGTGATATTTAATTACCACTTTAAGAAATTTTAGTGGTATTTTCTTTACTTATGATCCCTCACATAATATTATTGAATTTATAACTAACAAAAAACAAAAATGAATGAAATAAAACCAGGAATTTACAAACATTCCAAAAAGGGAAATTTATACAAAGTACATTTTATTGCAAAGCATTCTGAGACTTTGGAAGATTTAGTTATTTACGAGGCTTTGTATGAAAATGATATGTCAAAATTTTGGGCAAGGCCAGCTTCAATGTGGAATGAGGAGGTGGAGATAAACGGAGAGATGAAGCCGAGGTTTCAATTAGTTGAAAGTTTGTAAAGTTATCAAGTTTGTAAAGTGGATCAAGGGAGATTTTGGCTTCGCCAGAATCTCCCTATCCTTGTAATTTTAATTTATTTACTTTAGTATGTTTTTATTAAAATAACCTATAACTCATATATGAAATGTGTATATTGTGAACTTGATGTGATTAAGCAACGAGAAATTGTGGGCAATGATTTGGTATGGGCTTTTCCAACAAATATCCCTATTGTTCCTGGGCACACACTTATTGTCCCTAGGAGGTGTGTGGCTCGATACGAGGACTTAACCAGTGCTGAAAAAGATGCTCTGGAGGAAATGAGAATTCGTATTGTGAATGCTCTAAAGAAGCAGTTTGGTGCGGAAGGTTTTAACTTTTCATATAACGAAGGAAAGTTGGCGGGGCAGTCGGTACCACATTTTCATTTGCATGTTCTACCACGTAAAGAAGGGGACACTGGAATTACAGAATATGAGCCGCGTAAATTTTTGTATCGACCGGGTAGTAGGGAAGATTCTCCTGAAGAAGAATTGAGAGAGATATCAAGAATAATTCGTGAGGCTTTGTAAATTGACTTTTGCTTCACCTGAGATAGGATGTGTTTAGAAAGGAGTTGTATTATGAATGAATGCGGACATATTGTCCCAAGGCAGACAGATCTTGTTGGTCATTTTTATGAAAGAAGCTATATCGCCGAGTGTATATTGCAGGAAGGGCACAAAGGACCACATCTTATCAAAACTCCTGATGATAAATATTTTGGTTGGGAGTTTGATGAGGGGTGCAATTGTGAGGATTGTCTAGACTTTACCGATTCTGATAATCAATGCTATATATACTGGAAAGTTCCTAAAGAGGACGCGGAGGCTTTACTTAAAAACCGAGAGTGATTTTATTCTCGGTTTTTTTCTATATTTACTTTACAAACTTGAAGAAAAAACCTGGATCCCCGGAGTACCGAGGATGACACAAAACATAGTTACTTCGTTCGTTGTTTTGTGTCACTTTATACTTTCAACTTTACACTTGCTTCGTCGTCCAATCTGCAGGAGCCTTATCCAAATACACCTTTATTTCAGGAATTGTAAGAAGTCCTTTTTGTGCACCGACAAATTTACAAACATTCATTGAGTTTACAGAAGCCCATTTCATTGCAGTCTCAATATTTTCTCCATAGGCGATTGCTGACATGAATGTTGAAGCATATGCATCTCCCGCGCCAGTTCTCTCATAGGCAGGCTCTTGTGGGTAAACATCAAGAAACAAAACCTTTTCTCCATCATAAGAATATGAACCTTTTGGCCCGTCTGTTATTACAACAATCTTTGGCCCCAGTGCATAAAGTTTTTCTGAAAGAATTTTAATATCTTTTGTTTGAGTCTCTGTGATTAATTCCGCTTCCTCAACATTACAAATAAATATTTCAGTACGCAAATAAATATCCTTCAAGGCAGGAACTCCCATTTTCATTTGATATGTTCCAGGTTGGAAAGCAAGTCGCACATCCTTATTTTTCAAAAGATAGCCCTCTATAGCTTTGTGGTATTCCATTGAATTTGCACCCATTGAACTTAAATAAATCCAATCTGGTTTTACAAGTTTTGGAAGACGATAGGGGAATTCTTCGTGTTTAACTAGGATTGTTCTTTCTGGGCCGTACCAAAGCACATAGTGAAAATTTGTTCGCTTTTCTTTATGTGAATATATATGCGAGGTATTTACTCCTGCTTTTTTCAAAATATCAATACAATCCTTCCCGTTTTTATCTTTTCCAATATGTGTTATGAGGGATGAAGACAATCCAAGCTTTGCACCTGCAACAGATGCGTTTGCGCTATTTCCAACAGCTGGCACTATTTCGTCGAATTCATAAGGAATTTTGTTAGCAAAGCTTAGGCAAAGCTGGCAAGTTTCTGTATTAATGTTGCACACTTCATGAGCTTCTTTTATACGCACAAAACAATCAATCGCTATGTCCCCGATTGAAAGGAGAGTTATTTTATTTTTTTTGAATATCATTGAACTATTATACCAAACAACTGCGAAATCTGGTACAATATTGGATGTATTGACTAAGGGTGTTTTATGACGAGATAATTTTTAATTTTATAATTTTTAATTTTCATGTCCCAGTTTATTGCATTATCTGGGATAAATAATTTCTTAATGATTTAATGGACTCGAATACTTGAGAATTAAAGGATGGTTTTTTAAAAATTTAAACATTATTTACAAAATTAAAAATTATAAAATTAAAAATTTAGAAAGTTTATAAATTAATATAAATATAGTCAAAGAGAATGATGGCTATTTCAAACATAATGAAGACACTCAAGGAGTATATTTTGGATGCTGAGGAAAAAGGTATTGCTGTTGGTCATTTTAATGTTTCAAATTTGGAAGGAGTGAAGGCTGTAGTGGAGGCCGTGACGGAATTAAAAGTTCCGGTAATTATTGGTGTATCAGAAGGAGAGAGGGGTTTTGTGGGTGTGGAAGAGATTTCTGCCATAGTGAGAACTGAAAGGGAGAAAACAGGATTACCAATATTTTTAAATGCGGATCACACACATTCATTTGAGGCTGCAAAGAAGGCAATGGATAATGGTTTCGATTCAATTACTGTCGATGGTTCAAAACTTTCTTTAGATGAGAATATAAAATATGTGAAGTCCTGCGCAGAATATGCTTTAACTAAAGAAAAAGATATTTTAATTGAATGTGAGCTTGGGTATATCGGCACATCTTCTGAAGTTCACAGTGAAGTACCTAGCGACATTGCCTTTGACGAAAATTCATTGACTCACCCAGATGACGCGGCAAAGCTTGTTCGTGAGACTGGTGCTTTCATGATTGCTCCTGCTGTAGGAAATATGCATGGAATGGTTGGGGTTGGGCTCGATCCAAAATTGAATATTAAAAGAATTGAAGAGATAAGAAATGCGACAGGTGTACCACTTGTACTTCACGGTGCTTCAGGAAATAGTGATGAAGATGTGAAAAGTGCAATAAAAGCTGGGTGTGCAGTAGTACATGTGAATACGGAACTTCGTGTGGCTTTACGTGAAGGGCTTGAAGAAGGCTTAGAAGAAAATCCTGACGAGGTAGCAGCGTATAAATACGAAGTAAGTGCCGTAGATCAAATGAAGCGTGTGGTTATAGATAAGTTGAGATTGTTTAATGGGCTTTAAATGTTAAAAAATTTTTAATTTTATAATTTTTAATTTTTAAATAATTTTCTAATTTATGAATTATGATTTAGAAGAAAGAACTGCAAAATTTGGTGAGAATATTATTCATTTTGTGAAAGAGGTTAAAATTGATAATATTAATAAGTCCATTATAAATCAATTGGTACGTTCATCTACAAGCGTAGGTGCGAATTATATGGAGGCAAATCAAGCTAGCTCTAAGAAGGATTTTAAAAACAAGATAAGAATTTGTCAAAAAGAATCAAATGAAACAAAGCATTGGTTAAGGATGTTATCTGTTTCGAACGGTGAACTAAAAGGAGAATGTCGAAAATTATGGAAAGAGGCACACGAATTAACGCTTATTTTTGCAAAAATATCAGATAGTTGTGAAATTAAAAATTTAAGCATTATTTAAAAATTAAAAATTATAAAATTAAAAATTATCAAACATATGGCGAAAATTTTTGTTACAAGACACATTCCCGGAGCTGGAATTCAAATGCTTAAAGATGCTGGGTATGAGTTGAAGATAAATGAGGAGGACAGACCTTTAACTGAGGAAGAATTAATTGCAGAGCTGGAGGCAGAAAAATATGATGGAATACTTTCGCTTCTCACAGACAAAATTGACGCAAAAGTTTTTGATTCTGCGCCAAGCGTAAAAATTATTTCAAATTATGCTGTAGGTTACAATAATATCGATATTGAAGAGGCGAAGAGGAGAAATATTGTAATTTCAAATACGCCAGGCACTTCCACAAATGCTGTAGCTGAATTCACAATCGCACTTGCAATGAATATTGCAAAAAGGGTTGATGAAGGAGATCAGTTTATTCGTGATGGAAAATACAAAGGCTGGAACCCTAATCTTTTGATTGGTGAAGAAATTTTGAATAAGACATGGGGGCTTATCGGAGCTGGAAGAATTGGGGGGAGAGTAGCAGAAATTTTGTATAAAGGGTTTGGTATGAAAATCATATACCATGATATAAAACGAAATGAAGACTTGGAAAAAAACTGCGGAGCAGAGTTTAAGGAAAATGTTGAGGATTTGATAAAAGAGTCTGACATAATATCTTTGCATGTACTTCTTGATGAAAGCACAAAACACCTCATGAATACCGAGAGAATAGCGATGATGAAAAAAACAGCGGTGCTTATAAACACTTCTCGTGGACCTGTGATCGATGAGGTGGCTATAGTATCTGCGCTTAAAGATAAAAAAATTAGAGGTTTTGCAACAGATGTATATGAGATGGAGCCATCTTTGGCTGATGGACTCTCGGAGCTTCCGAATGTTGTTCTTACTCCACACATAGCTTCTGCAACGGAAGAGGCAAGGGGAGCGATGTCGGTGCAGGCGGCAGAGAATCTAATTGAGTTTTTTGCAGGTCGTAACCCAAAATATCTGGTATAACTTATAACAAATAACACATAACTTATAACAAATGACCTAGAATTCAGAACGTGTTTTTCTGTCCAAAGTTATAGATTATTAGTTATTAGTTATAAGTCGAGCCTCGCCCCTTTACTTTTGGCTCCAAATTGGTATACTATCGCCCATGATTACACTTGAAATTACAAAAAGACCGGTACCATCAAAACTAGAAACTCTTAGACGAGATGGCTTTATTACTGCTGTATATTACGGCCGAAAAGAGGCTTCAACAGCTATTACCGTAAAAGAAATAGATTTTCTTAAGGTGTGGAAGGAGGCTGGAGAGTCTTCTGTTATTAGTCTTGTTGACGGTACAGAAAAACACGATGCACTTATTCATGAAGTGTCAAAAGATGCTGTAAGTGGAAAAGTTATTCACGTAGATTTTTATATTATTGAAAAAGGAAAGAAGGTTGAGGTTAATATCCCAATCAACTTTATCGGAGTATCTTTTGCTCAGAAGGATTTAGGAGGTTCACTTGTGAAGGTTATGCATGAAATTGAGGTTTCTGCAGAAGCAAGTAATTTGCCACACGAAATCGATGTTGATATTTCAGCACTTACAGATTTCGAATCCCGAATAACTGTTGGTGACATTAAATTACCAGTAGGAGTTACTTTTGTAACGGATCCTGAGGAAGTTATTGCACTTGTAACACCGGCTAAGGAAGAAGAGGAAGAAGAATCAACGCCTGTTGATGTTTCAGCAATCGGACTTTCAGAGGAAAAGGGAAAGAAGGATGAGGAAGGAGAAGCTTAATCTAAAATCTTTCTCGGTGAAAAGTTTTTTGAACACGAAAATTTTTTGCTAAAAATTTTCTCTGTCCGTCGTCGCCACTCCTCCCATGTTTCAAAAAACTTTCCACCTTCAACGATTTTGGGATTAAGCTACTCGCAAGGAATGTAAGGAGTTAATAAAAAAGACCAGCGCCTTTGGTGCTGGGCTTTTTCATTTTGAGCCCTTTTATGCTAATATTAGAGGAATAATGAGAAGAATTTTTTATGTTTTCGGTATATGTTTGCTAATAATGTGTGTAGCGCAGATAACAAAAGCCCAGACAGCTGGTGTTGGGGATTGTTTGTCGTCTCCTGAAGCGAAGGCAAAATGCGAAGCTGAGTTGGCAAAAACAGAAAAAGAAATAGTTGAAACAGGAAAAGTTTTGAATGTTGTAAAAACACAAACAAATTCTATTCAAAAGGATGTAAATGTTTTAACTACTGAAATTAAACAAAAGCAGTTAAATATTAAAGCAAAAGATATAAATATTAAGCAGATAGGTGGAGAGATTGTAAATAAAACAAAAAAAATCGGAGAGCTCAACGGGCAAATACAGAAGGGTCAAGATTCTCTTGCGCAGATAATAAAGAAATTAAATCAGGTGGACGAGGTTACTTTACCAGAAATTGTTTTTGCAAATTCTAGCTTGTCGGATGCCTTGGTGGATGTGGATAATTTTAATTCCATCAATAGGTCTATAGAAGATTTGTTCGCACATATTCGAGGTACAAAGACTGTTGCAGAAAAGGAAAAAGAGGCACTTGATAAAAAGAAAGCAGATGAGCTTGATGCTAAGAAAACCATAGAAGCAAACAAAAGAGCTGTTGAGAAAAAAGAAGCAGAAAAAAAACAATTACTCGCTGTTTCTAAAACTACAGAGTTTACATACGAGCAATTAATAGCTCAAAAACAAAAAAAAGCACAA
>CAZTQI010000010.1:0-12643 GCA_964615805.1 uncultured Candidatus Saccharibacteria bacterium
CATCCATTTAACGAAACCTATCGGGGGGGGGGTACAATTAGGGGTATGGAAAATAATCAACCAATAGAAAAAACCGTAGGACTAGAAATTGGTTCTACCAGTAGTATTGAGACAAAAGAAGGAGAAGAATTCTTAATAGATACAAGCAAAAGACCTTTATATTTACCTGGTTGGGCACAGGGTCTTGTTAATTATGATAAAAAACTGGGAATTATAAAATGGGATAAAGATAAATTTAAAGATGCGCTATTTGTTACAGATGAACAAATTTCTGGGTCTGAAAACGCAGAAAAATTAATTAAAAAACTAAAAAGTGAAAATGTTCCTCTTTTGAATTCAAATGTTTTTGAATATTTAAGAAAAAATAAAGATCAAATTCCTGAAGAATGGAAATCGATTAAAGAGGGGTCTGAAGTGCGTATATATTTTGGTGGAACAATCTTCCGTAACACTGACGGTGATGATGCCGTACTTTCCCTTTATTGGAATGGTAAAGGTTGGAATGAGTCTGAGTGTTATTTGAATGCTAATTGGGATGATAGGTATCAAGCAGCGGTATTTAAGGAATAACATTTAAAAAGCAAAACCAAAACAGCGAGTTTCCCGAAGGGAAACTCGCTGTTTTGGTTTATGTTTGGATTCTAATCCACATTTAGAACATCTTGAACATCTTGAACATTTACAACCGTATAAAATCAGTAGATTTTATACGACCTTGTCTACAATCCCATACTTCTTTGCTTCTTCTGCACTCATAAAGAAGTCACGATCGGCGTCTTTTTTGATTTTGTGGGGGATAATTCGGGCTATTTTATGGCTCAAGATAAGGAAAAAGTGCATTATCCAGCAATTCTGCTGTTTTGGTCAGCAATACTTGTGTATGTTTTGTATCTATGGTAAGCTATTATTATGTATATAAATAGGTATCCAAAAATAGAGGATAAAATAGAAGCAGGGAAAGTGCTTGTTATTTATGGTGCAAGGCAAGTAGGGAAATCTTCTCTCGTTAAGCATTATTTAGAAAGTGTTACAGTAAAGTATATATTTTTCAATGGAGAGGATGTGAATGTTTCTGCTATTTTTTCGTCAATGAATTTGAAGCTCTTGAACGAGACTATTGGTGATACAAATTTGATAATTATAGACGAAGCTCAAGTTGTTCCAAATATCGGAACGTCTCTGAAACTTCTCGTGGATACAAGAAAAGACTTGAAAATAATTGTAACAGGATCTTCCTCTTTTGAGCTTTCTGGGCAAGTTGGAGAGCCTTTGGTTGGAAGAATGAATGTTATAACTCTATATTCTCTTTGGGAAAAGGAAATTATAGATGCAAATTTAGACAATAGTATTGATAATATTGATTTCGCTTTACGTTTCGGAAGATATCCTGCGGTAGTCACAACTCAAGTTGTTGAAAAGAAAAAGGAAATACTTACAAATATTGTGAATGGATATTTACTTAAGGATATTTTAGCTTTTGAAAGAGTTAAAAATTCTAAATTGATTTTGGACTTACTTAAACTGCTCGCCTATCAGATAGGTGGTGAAGTTTCTGTTCAGGAAATTGCTACAAAGCTGTCTGTTGGTAGAGATACGATAAATAGGTTTCTAAATTTACTTGAGCAGAACTTCATAATTTTTTCACTGCGTCCATACGCTAAAAATTTAAGAAATGAAATCAGAAAAAAAGAAAAATACTATTTTTATGATCTTGGAATTCGAAATGCTTTGATAGAAAATTTTGATGCAGTAGATGTGAGAAATGACATCGGTGCTTTGTGGGAGAATTTTCTAATAATCGAGAGGATTAAAAGAAATAGTTATATTGAGCCGTACAAGTCTATATATTTTTGGAGGAAGTCTACGGGTGCTGAGGTAGATTTCATTGAAACTTATAGCGACAATATGTACGCCTATGAATTTTCATTTACAGAAAAAAGAAATATGAAGTCAAAAAAATCTTGGCTAGATGATTATCCTAAAGCAACATGGCAAAATATTTTTAAAGAAAATTTTAAAGAGTTTGTTCTGTAGAACTAGAACCAAAAGAACGAGTTTCCTGAAAGGAAACTCGCTGTTTTGTTTTGTAATTTTGAGTCTGTATATACATTTAGAACACTTGAACATTAGAACATCTAGAACGTCTAAAAAATTACTATTTTTTAGACAACCTTGTCCACAATCCCATACTTCTTCGCCTCCTCGGCGCTCATGAAGAAGTCGCGGTCGGCATCTTTTTCGATTTTTGCCAGTGTTTGGCCTGTGTTTTTTGCAAGCATTTTATTTAAAGTCTCTCGAGTTTTGATTATGTGTCTTGCGTTGATTTCAATATCAGAAGCCTGCCCCTCTGCACCACCTAGTGGCTGGTGGATCATTACCTCTGAATTTGGAAGGGCAAATCTTTTACCTTTTTTACCAGCTGAAAGAATTACTGCTCCCATAGATGCTGCGATTCCTACACAAACTGTTGAGACATCATTTTTGATGTTATTCATCGTGTCCACAATAGCAAGACCTGCTGTCACATGTCCCCCGGGAGAGTTCACATACATTGTAATATCCTTCTTTGGATCTTCAGATTGAAGGAAAAGAAGCTGTGCAATAATGATATTTGCAACATCATCATTGATAGCACCGCCCAAAAAGATGATATTTTCCTTAAGAAGGCGTGAATAAATATCGTAGGCTCGTTCGCCTTGTGGAGATTTTTCTATAACTGTTGGAATTAAGTATGACATGTACTTACAATACAAGAAGATGGGGTTTTAAGCAAATAGCCTAAAACAATCAGTAGATTGTTCGGCCGAGGGTAGACTTTTTTGGTGAATTATGATGTAATACGAATAAATTGAGTTCTTTTGATATACAGAGAAGGGTTTCGCTACAGATACCTGCTTCCTATCTTAGGTAACAGGTATCTGTGGCGAAGTATGGTACCAAGCTGCAGAAAAAAAACAGAAAGGTTCCTATGAATAATCTCCTATCTACCATTTCCTCAGCTCAGTTGATTTTGCTTATCTTTATAGGTTCGGCAATGTTTTTCAGCTTATGGCGCTGGCTCGCTTTCAGAAAATCAGAAAACAACAAGCAAATTTTTTCTGACGAGGAAATTAATCTAATCACTCGTGTTAATGATTTGTTTGGTGGGTTTTCCTCTTGTGGGGGCCATGAGTGGAAAACTCTTCCTGTCGATAGTTTGATCAAGATGTGTGTTGAGGCTTCTGAGATTGTTGGCAAGGAAAACATTCGAACAAAGAAGTCTTATTTGATTCAGACTGCCGAAAAAGCCGAGGATTTATCTTCATGGATGCAAACAAAGGAAGGGTGTGATTTTTACAGGAGTTCAAATATGTTGCATCTCACTAACAAGCCCAAAATTTTGGCATGCAGCCTTCGAAGCAGGGCTGGAAAAATTTAGCCAAACAAACCGTGAATTAGAAAGTTCATGGTTTTTTCTTTATCCGTACACTAACATTGGCATCATTTTTTTGTTGCAAATATTGAACTTTCTTTTGAACACAATTATTTTGTAAAATACAAATTACTAAAAATATACAAAAAATAGGGTGTAACAATGCCAATGTTAGTGTGCGGATAAATTTGGTATACTAACGGGATGAAACTACAGCGATTTTTTATTGAGCAGGAAATAGAGGAGGGAAGAGATGTAAACATTACCGATGCAGATTTTGTGCATCAGATTTTCCATGTATTTCGAAAGAAGGCGGGTGACCAGATAGTGCTTTTGGATAATACAGGATTTGAATTTCTATCAGAAATTGTTAATTTGAATAAAAAGGAGGTAAATGTAAGGATTTTAAATAAAAATGCAGTAGAAAATATTTGTAAAAATGAAGTCATACTTTTTGCTTCATTGATAAAGAAAGATAAATTTGAATGGGTGCTAGAAAAATGTACAGAGCTCGGAGTTTCAAAATTTGTTCCTATAATTTCTGAGAGGAGCGAAAAGAAAGACTTGAATATTGAAAGAATGCGAAAGATAATCAAAGAGGCGAGTGAGCAATCCGAGAGAGGGTTTATGCCGGAGATTTGTGAGCCGATTGAGCTAGAGGAGGCATTGGCTGATATTGAATATAAAGCAATAGCATTACATTTGTCTGGAGAGAGTTTTGATGATGAAAATTTAAAAATTTTTTCTAAGCTTGGCCTTTTTGTTGGTCCTGAAGGAGGTTGGGGAGAAAAAGATATTAAGCTGTTTAAAAATAAAAATGTTCCTCTTGTGACTCTCGGTACTCAAGTACTTCGGGCGGAGACAGCAAGTATGGTGGTGTGCTCAAAGGTATTACTTTAGACAACGGAAGAGTTAATTAGGGATGGTATTAGTACGAACATCGCTTCATTGTACTTAATACTTCATATTTGATAAAATTGTTATATGAAAAATATGGAATTAAAAACAGCTGATGGTGTTGAAACAGGGGTGCAAAACCCCTCTGCTTTTGAGGGATTAAAAGATAAGACAAAGGAATTTGCTTTGGAACAGTTTGCAAGCTTGAAAGAAAAGGCGGGAGCATTCGCTAAAGAAAACTGGGCGAAAATTTCTGGAAAGACGACAGAGTGGATAGGTGATATTGGGGAAGGTCTAAAATTAAGAACCATTGATAAGTGGAAGATGGCGAGAGCTGAAAAGTCTGAAAATAAACTAATCAAACATAAAGAGAGGGATATTGCTAATGAAGAAAAGAAGATGGGGAAGCTTGATGGGAAAATTGGGAAGGAAGAAGCTTCTAAAAAGAAAGCAGAAGAAGATTTTGCAAAACTCGCAAGTGGAGCTGAGGGCAATGAAGCTCTGATGGCAATAATCCAAAGAGGTAAAGTAGAGCAGGTTGGGAAAAACGATAGCAAGCTAGGGGTATTAAATACAGAGAAAGAGGGAAGAGGGAAAAAACAAGAGGAATACAAGGGGCAAATAGAGACTTATAAGAAAAATATTGAGAATCTTGAAAGGAATTTTGCGGACAAGGTAGATGGCAGGATTGATAAAATTAAGGAGCAAGATAATTATGAAAACAATAAGGTTCGACTCGAGACCGCTATAGGAAGTATTGGACGTCTGGAGGATAGAATTTCCAATACAAGTAAAAATTTAGCTCAGTACGAAGAAGTTTGGAAGCAAAGAAAAATTTTAGGTAAAGAAGGAAAAAAAGAATTAAGAGAAAAAATGGATCAGCTGAAAGACTTTTTGAATAATAGTGAAAAGCATCTTGAAATTTCCAAAAAACTAAAGGCTAAATATGAGAAAAAGATAGCAAAGACTGACAAAAGAGTTTCTTCACTTCAGGAATTTAAAGGAAAATATGTCGGAAAGAAGGATGGGGGTGATGTAAAGCCAAATGAAGATTTTGACGTGGAAAATAAGACTGACACATCCAGTGTCGAGGACTCAAACCCTATAGCCTCTGAGATGGCAAGGAGCGGAGAAGGAGAAAGTGTGACTGAAGAGGAAGTGGGTGATGAAGGTGAAAATAAAGAAAAAAATGAGGCACTTGAGGCTGTAAAGAAGTCAATTGATGAAGCCGAAAGATTGATAATAAAAGATGGAGAGTATTTATCAGTTTTTAAACTCGCAGTATATATTGGGAACATAAAAAATGTAATAGATAAAAATATAGAAAAAATAGGTAAAAATAGTCCTGATAAAGTAAATAGATTAGCTAAAATTTTTAAAGAGCTTGAGAGTAATTTTAAATCTACTGAAATGGCGCCTCTAGTATCTGGTAAAAATCTTATTAGCACATTTAGAAAATTTATGAAGGATTTTGATGAAACTAAATAAAAATTATGACAACAAATAATACAACTCAGGATTTATCAGATGAAGAGCTAGCAAAGCTTTCTGATGATGAATTAATAGAGAGAATAGACAAAAGTATTGAAGATTTAAAGGAGGTGAATGACGAGGTTGAAAAAAATAATAATGAATTAGAAGCTGGGATTACAGAAGATAAAGCCGGACAAGATGTTTTGGACGAAAATGAAGATAAAGAATTTATGGAAGAAGTAGAGGGGGAGTTAGATCTTGGTTTAAATAATGCAATACTGGACCTGGCTACTGATGATGATGGAGAGGTGGAATAGGGATAATACACAATAAACAAATCACGGCTAGGTTTACCAAGTGATGATTTTGTTTATGGGTTGACCATCCAAACTTTTTGTCATTGTTATGTTTTAGTACAAACACAACAAAAAATATGACAAAAACTTAGTAGGGTGAAAAAAGAAAACTTCTGCTTTTTGCGCAGAAGGTTTTTTAGTTTATGAAATATACTTACCGGGAAAGTTATTCCTTTAGGAAGATTCTTTTTATTAAAAGCGAAGATTAGTTCAGTGCCTTCAATTTTGTACCAAGTGAGATTTGTATCTACTGCATCTAGCGGAGGCACTTCGCTAACCTTATACTTTCCCTTATTGATCACACTGAAAGAGTTTGGTCCACCATTAAAGACGACCATATTTTTGTCGGTTTTAAATTTCATATTTTTAGGAGCAGTTTCTAAGTACTTAGTATAGCACAGAGGGGTAGAATAGGGAATTATGAATTAGGAATTAAGAATGGATTTAAAATACAATAAAACACCACGCCGTAGGCGCGGTGTTTATATTCTTAATTCCTAATTCTTAAATCTTAATTCTGTTCCAAAAACTTAAACACCTCCTCATTTGTAAGCATATGATGCACATAAGCTTTCGCGCGAAGTGGATCTAGGTCTGCATACATTTGCACAAGCTGAGCTGATTGCATTTCTACTTCCTCTGCATTCGGTTCTAGTTTTTCTGTGATTGCAATTTCTGCAAGAACGATATTCATCTTTGCTCGCTTCTCCGCCTCTGGCTTCCATTCATTTCGCAAATCTTCCTCTGTCTTTTTTATACTCGCTAGGTAATCCTCTGGCTTCATTCCGTATTGTGCAAGGTCTCCTTTGAATTGATCAACAAGCTTGTCTAATTCACTATTTACAAGTATTGATGGGACAGCCATTTTAGATTTTTCAATAATCTTTTCAACAATTTCTAGTCGAACTTTTTGTTTTTCTTTTAGTTTCTTTTCGTTAAGAATGTTTTCCCTTAGTTTTATTTTAAAGTCCTCTACATCTTTAAAGTCTCCAAGTGATTTTACAAAGTCGTCATCTGGGGCAGGCAAAACCAAATCTCTGTCATCTCCCTCTGTATGTGGAACGTTATTCTCATGCATTGCTTGATGTGCTCGATGCTTTTGAATATCAACAATTGCTTCATCAATTTCTTTATCATCTACGGTAACTTCTTTCTTTTCCTTTGTAAATTCTTTTGAAATACTCTTGTAGTCTGGAAGCTCTGCCTTTGGCATAAGTGCAACCTTTATTTTGAATGAAAGGGGATTTCCTTCCGCGAGCTTAACAATTGAAACATCTGGGTTTCCGATTGTGTTTAGTTTGTGTTCAACCAATAGCTTTCCGTACGTTTCGTCTATAATAATTTCCGCTGCTTCACCAAGAATATACATTTCTCCAAATTTCTCGACAATCATTTTTTCTGGAGCATTTCCTTTGCGAAAACCATCCAAAGTAATATTCTTTTGGATTTCTGTGAAAGCTTTTGCTCGAGCCGTTTGTAATACTTCCCAAGACACCTCTACTTCGATGGAAGCCTCAGATGTATCTGCTAATAGTTCTAATTTTGATGTATATTCGTATGTCATATGGGAGCGAGTGTAGCAGAAAATAATCTTGTTTACAAGGCTATTAACCTATAACTTGCAATCAATAACAAATAACTGGTAACAAGTTAGGTCTAAATGCATTACAAAAGGCCGCAACAGAGTTACGGCCTTTTGTTACAAGTTATTTGTTATTAGTTATCTATATTGTCTTTAGTCCCGCTTCAACATCTTTCAAGTCTTGAGTATCCTTCAAGTCTGCTTCAATTGAGTCGAGAGAGTCTGTTGTAATTGTTGTTGTCGATACTGATTCTTCTTGAGGTGCAACTAGAGTTCTTTGCTCTAACGTTTTGCCCCAGAAATACAAAGCTCCAACGATAAGCACAAGAATAATAATGATTGATGCAACTACTGCCCCGTATGATTTTTGTTGTGTTGGTTCCATGTTTTTGTTACTAGTTATTTGTTATAAGTTATAAGTTAATTTATGGAGTTGTTGTTGCAGTGCTTGTTCCAGTCTTATTCTGTCCTGGCTTAAGGTTGTTTATGACATTTACGAAAGCTTCATGTGCGGCTTTTACTGCAGTGTTTGCTTCCTCTGTCTTACCCTTAATTGTATTTTTTGTGCTTGTGCTTATGTTTGTTGCAAGTACTGATTCAAGTGATGTTTTTAGTGTAGTAACTTTTTCTGTGGCAATTGCTAATTTTCCTTCTGCTGTAACAAGAAGAGCATCAGCTTTTGTTGTGTCAACGTTTCTTGCTTTTAGTTTCGCAATATGAGCTTTTATTCTCTCGTCTGTAGAAGTAAGTCTTGCAATTGCATCGGCTAGTCTGTCGTTTACCTGTGCTATTCTATTTGAAACTCCAGTTTTGAATTTCTCCTCAAGTCTAACTCTTCGAGCTTCTGTACTTGAAGCAATTTTCTGTTGTCTATCTTGAATTCTTATTGTTGTAGATGCAACTCTGTCCTCTCTATTTTTGATACGATCCTCGATTTTTACTGTTGTAGAAGCCATTTTCAATCTTCTTTCTTCTAGTTTCGCTCGCTCTTCATCTAATTTTGCTCTTCTCTCGTCCATTTTTGCCTTTTGTTCGTCTTGCTTTTGATTATCCCCACCAAAAATTCTACTCCACAAACCTGGCTTTGGAGGAGTTGTTGTGCCTTCTTGAGCTAAAGCTAGATTCGCCCCAAAAATAAGTGCTATGGCCACCGATAAGATTGTTAAATAATGTGTCTTTTTCATTTTTATTATATTTAATATTAATTAGCTTCCTTGTGAAGCTTTCTATATTATACCACCATGATTTTTATAAGCATCAACATCTTATCCCCAACAAAAAAACGCCCGATTTTGGGCGTTTTTTTGTTTTTTATGAAGTAATTACTTTTCTTCTGTATCGACTACTTCGTTAGTTACTGGAGCTTCACCTGCCTTTTCCTCAGTGCTCTCTGTGTCTTCTACTGCTAGTTCTTCTTCTTTTGAAAGATTTGTTTCAATGATTTCAACTTCCTCATCAACTGTCTTACCGTCTGATTCCACTATTTCATCTCCTTTTACGGATTTGATATCAATTTTCCAACCAGTTAGCTTTGCAGCAAGTCGAACATTTTGTCCGCCTTTACCGATAGCTAGTGATTGCTGATCTTCTGAAACAATAACAACTGCTTTATGTTCAGTTTCATCAAGTTCGACATTGATAACCTTTGCTGGTGAAAGTGAATCTTCGATAAACTGTGCCGGATCCTCTGACCATTCAATAATATCTATTTTTTCTCCGGCAAGTTCGCTCATAACTGTTGAAACTCGTACTCCACGCTGTCCCACAAGGGAACCAACTGGGTCAATATGTGAATCGTTTGAGAATGTTGCAACTTTTGATCGTGAGCCAGCCTCTCTAGCCACAGCTTTTATCTCAACGGTACCAGTATTTAATTCAGGAACCTCAGCTTTGAAAAGACCTTCCAGAAATTTAGGATGAGAACGAGAAACCTTTAGGAATACACCTTTTGTTGCATCATCAACCTTGAAAAGATATCCTCGAATTCTTTCACCTTGCTTATATCTTTCTCCAGGAATCTGTTCCTCATATGGAAGCACGGCGACAGCTCGCCCCATGTCTAGGAAAATATTTCCTTTTTCAACTCTTTGCACTGTTCCGGAAATAATTTCGCCTTCTCTCTCTCCGTATTCTGTAACAACACTTTCTTTTTCTGCTTCCCGAATCTTTTGAATGATAACCTGTTTTGCTGTTTGAGCGGCGATTCGTCCGAAGTCTGATTTTGTTTCAAGGGGGAAGACTACTTCTTCGTCAACTTGTGCACCTTTTTTAATAAATTTAGCATCGTCTGTTGTGATGTGGTGTTCACTGTTGAACCTTATTCTATCGTCATCATCGGCAAGTAGCTCTTCATCTTCTTCGGGCATAATTACTCGTGTTTTATCAACAACAATTTTTACTTGGTAAAAATCTGTTTTTCCTGATTCTGGATCAAATGAACAACGAATAATCTGGCCTTTTTTACCAAATTCTTTTTTGTAGGCTGTTGCTAGAGCTGCCTCAATTGCTTCTATAATTTTATTGCGTGAAATGCCCCGCTCTTCTTCAAGTTGGGCAAATACCGCGCTGATTGCTTTTAGATCAAACATGATATTTTTTTAAGGAATGAAATGACTATAAAAATAATCACCCCGCCCTAATTACTTCTCTATTAAATTGTACCGACTATATTATATTACCTTTCAATATTTTCTCACCACCCCTAAATTATACTGGAAAGGGCGGGGTTAACTTTTCAACTCCACCCCGCCGTTAAATACATAAAGAACGGCGGGGTTAGGGAAAATATAGTCACAAGTATGTTCCTTATTTTCCGCTAAAAAAACAAATCCCGTATCTTTCGAGACGGAATTACTTACACACTGATAATACCACAACATAAGTTTTTGAGCAAATTATTTTTTAGACTAGATAATTACAACAATTTTATTTCTTCGTGATATAATATAATTAATTAAATTAAATTTTTTATTATAAATGCTGCGGAATAGATTTCCGCCTTCGCGGGAATGACGAATGCAAATTTATTTTTCATTTTTAATTTTAACAATATAATCTGGATCCCCGGAGTACCGAGGACGGAAAAAAATATAATCGCTTCGCTTCTTATTTTTTAACCGATTTGAAACATGTACATCGAAGAATCACAACTTAGAGAATTTATAACCGATGCGGGACTTGTTTCGCAAAAGGATTTTGATACTGCACAAGAAGTTGCAAAGACAAAAAATGAAAGTGTGGGAAATACTCTTGTCTCTGAAGGAAAAATTACAGAGGATGATTTGCGAAGAATGCAGGCGTATTTGCTTGGAATTCCCTTTGTAGATTTGAAGGATCAAAAAATTGGGATTGAGGTTCTCTCATTAATACCAGAGCCAATTGCTCGTGCTCACAATGTTGTAGCTTTCAAAAAAGATAAAGATTTTCTAGAGGTGGCAATGCTTGATACGGATGATCTTTCCTCTGTTGATTTTATTAAGAAGAAAACGGGGCTTAAAATTCTTACGCGTCTTACGAATTTGGAATCAATTAAATCTGTTCTTCTTCAATACCAAAAAAGCTTAAAGGATGATTTTGGTGCTTTGATTCAAAAGGAATCATCCTCTCTTATAAGCGGAGAAGTTGATGAGAAAAAACTCGCTCTTGATTTACCTGTGGTGCGCATTGTGGACACACTTTTAAAACATGCAATTTTGCAAGGAGCTTCTGATATTCATATTGAACCAACGGAAAATGAAGTGGTGGTGAGATACCGTATTGATGGAATGCTTCATGACGCGATGGTTCTTCCAAAACAAGCCGGCCTTTCCATAACTGCTCGTATTAAGGTTCTTTCAAATTTGAAACTTGATGAGAAGCGTTTGCCTCAAGATGGGCGTTTTAAAATTGATTTAGATAAAGAGCAGGTTTCATTTCGTGTTTCTATTTTACCGATATATTATGGTGAAAAAACAGTAATGAGAATCTTACGAGAGAATGCCTCGGGCTTTTCACTTGAGGGCTTAGGCTTTCATGGTATTGGACTAGAAAGACTTCACGAAGCTACAAAACTTTCAACAGGTATGATCCTTACGACCGGACCTACTGGTTCTGGAAAAACTACAACTTTGTACACTGTGCTAGATTTGTTAAATCAGCCAGATGTAAACATTTCTACAATTGAAGATCCTATTGAATATCAAATGGCGAGGGTTAATCAGACACAAGTAAAATCTGAAATTGGTTTAACTTTTGCAAACGGTTTGCGTTCTTTGGTGCGACAAGACCCAGATATCATTATGGTGGGAGAGATTCGTGATAATGAAACCGCATCTCTTGCTATCAACGCTTCACTCACTGGTCACCTTGTGCTTTCAACTTTGCATACAAACTCTGCAGCTGGTGCGATTCCTCGACTTGTCGACATGAAGATTGAACCATTTCTTCTCGTCTCAACACTTTCTGTGATTGTTGCTCAAAGACTTGTGCGAAGGCTAACAAAAGCGAAAGAAAAATATTTTATGACAAAAGCAGGGCTTGATGCTTTGCGAAAAACTGTAGATTTAGACAGGGTGCTAGAGCATTTAATTAAGGAGAAAATAGTTCCACCAAAAGCAACTTGGGAAAAAGTTCCTTTTTATCGCCCAAAAAAATCTGATGAATCGGAGGATGGCTACAAGAGCCGTGTTGGAATTCATGAAGTATTAAAAGTTTCGAGCACTATTAAAGAAATGATTATTAAAGGGGAGACGACTGATAAGATTGAAGAACAGGGTAAGAAAGAGGGAATGCTTACAATGCTTGAAGATGGGATTTTTAATTGTGTTTTAGGAGAGACTACTATCGAAGAAGTTTTGAGGGTTATTTCGGTGGAATAGGATTGAGTACAATCCTCGCCGTGAGCTTGGGGTGGGACCCGAGCGCAAGGACAGAGCGAGCGAAGGC
>CAZTQI010000011.1:0-12245 GCA_964615805.1 uncultured Candidatus Saccharibacteria bacterium
AACATATATACACCGAATTCCCAGAGGGAAAAGTGGTGATTAAAGAAATACAAATTCCTGAACAATACAAAACAGGAGATCAACACGAACAAGATCTAGAGAAACTTGGTATTCAGAGATCGCAATGGGGGAAAGATGTCATTAACGGAGCGAATCTAAAAGAAGGCTTAGGAAATAAATATAAGATAGTGGTTGTCTCAAACAAATCTCTTGGATTTCCAAATGGAGCGACAAGAGCTGATTCGCAAAACAAAGCAAAGGAATTAGGAATCGCAAAAGAACTACTTCCAGCTATTGTAGGTATTGAACTTCGAAAACAATATATGAACCAGCCTTTAGGTTAGTATATTTTAGTTGATATGGAAGCCATTCCCGACCGCGATGGCGACCCGGATGTGGTTTGCGTCTTTCATGATTCTGATGGCTTGTGGCTGAATGCCTACCGTGGCGGGGCAGACTACGAGTGGAACGACAACGCTCGGTGGGCGTTCCTCGCAAGTTAGAACTTAGGCTTTAGTCACTTATACCTAGCCCTTATACCCTTAGAACTTTGTCCTCATAATTTTTCTGATACAATGTGTAAGGTAGTAGGTGAATATGGGAGAGATCACGGTTTCTTCCTACCGAATCCAGTATCCATACATCCAGAATATTCTCGACTAAGGTTGAAAATAGCGTGGTGTATGTAGACTCTTCGCCCTAAATAAATTTTAAAATTTATCGGGTAAAAAAATGAAGATACTTGGTATAAAATACTGAAGCATTACGATGCTAAATTATATTCAATCTCGAAATTATTATGGAATTTTCTAGAGGTGGTGTTGACACAGATGGTATTTTATATAAATTCCCGACCGCAATGGCGACCCGAATGTGTTCAACGTTTATCACAATTCCGATGGCTTGTGGCTGAATGCCAACAATGGCAGGGCAGACAACAGGTACAATGGCGACAATCGGTGGGTTTTCCTCGCAAATCTCTCATTTTCTTCCTCAACTATTTTGTTGAGGAAGTTTTTTGTATTTGCCCACTCCACCCACCAAGCATTTTTCCAATCTCATCTAGTTTTATAGAAAGATTAATATATTTCTTGTTATCCAATGACTTTGTCTCCCATAGAATCATAAGTAGTATTTTTAATGCATCTAGTTTTCTAATTGAAAAGTTAATCCAAGGTAGTTTTTCGGTTTTGTTTAGAAAACTTGCGATGGATATTCCTTCTATGATTTCTACAAATAAAGAATCAATTTTTTGTCCCAGTGTGTGTTTGTGAATTTTGGGTATGGTCTGATAATATTCATACCATATGATATATACTTCTTTTACCCTTTGCAACAAGGGTAAGAGTCTGGGGGGGGGGTCGATTTTATAGTTTTTTCTCTATTAAATTCATTTAACATATTTATGTACGATAATATCATTTCTTTGGATAATTTACTTATTGCATGGCAGGAATTTTTATGTGGTAAGAAAAACAAAAAGGATACTCAAGAATTCGGAAGAAATTTAATGCATAATATTATTGCTCTTCATAATGATTTAAAAAACAAAACTTATAAACACGGTGAGTACAAGAGTTTCAAAATATCAGACCCAAAACCTAGAGATATTCACAATTCTTCGGTGAGAGATAGGTTACTACATCATGCGATATATAGAGTTTTGTATCCACATTTTGATAAGAAGTTTGTGCATGATTCATATTCATGTAGATTAGGAAAGGGGACACATATAGCAAATGAAAGATTTAGGTATTTTGCAGGGAAAGTATCCAAAAATTACACTAGGAGTTGTTGGGTTTTAAAATGTGATATTCGGAAGTTTTTTGCAAATATAGATCATAAAATTTTGACAGAAATTTTGGAGAGAAACATTGAGGATAAAGATATTTATCCTCCATCGTTTGTCATTCCCGCGGAGGCGGGTGAGCTTGGGGAGGGACCTAAGCGCAAGGACGGAGGTGGACGCACCGAGTCGTGGTCAGGAGATTTTTTAGCAGAAAAATACTCTGGACTCCAATCTGAAAATACGGACTTGGATTCCCGTGAGTACACGAGAATGACAGGTGAGGATAAGAGCTTAATCAAAAATGATACTATTTTACTTTTGAAAGAAGTAGTTGGAAGCTTTAATACAAAGGATAGGGAAAATGTTGGTTTACCACTCGGTAATTTAACATCACAACTTCTTGTGAATATTTATATGAACGAATTTGATCAATTTGTTAAACACGAACTTAAAGAAAAGTACTATATACGTTATGCAGATGATTTTGTTTTTATGTCAGAAAATAAAACGCATTTTGAAAAACTAATTTCAAAAATATTATTATTTTTACAAAAAGAACTTAAGCTCGAAATACATCCAGACAAACTATATATTAAAACTCTATCCTCAGGCTTGGATTTCTTAGGGTGGATTCATTTTTTAAAACATAAAGTACTTAGAACTACGACCAAGAAAAGAATGTTTAGAAATATTATTAAAAAAGAAGGAAAGAAAGAGACTACTCAATCATATTTGGGGATGTTGAAGCATGGGAATACCAATAAATTAAAAGAAGAAATATATAAAATAAACATAAGATTTCATCAGAATGAAAATGAAACTAGAATATGCTAAAATATTCTTATGAAAGATTTTGATATATGGAATATTCAAAAAAAGAAAACAGATCAGGAGGTTAATCCTGTTATGTTTTATGAGCGAGAAGTTTGGTGGTGTATTGTTGGTACGAATATTGGAGTTGAAATTGACGGTAAGCATGAATTATTTTTACGACCTGTTATCGTCATTAGAAAATTTAACAAAAATATGGCATTGATAATTCCAACCACAACTCAAGAAAAAAGTAATAAATACTATTTTGAAGTTTCTGGCGAAGATGGTAAAAAATACTTAGCTTGTTTGTCTCAAATTAAAAGCGTTAGTACAAAAAGGTTATTTAGAAAGATCGGCACAATTAAGGAGTTTGACTATTTATCCTTGCTGGAAAAAGTCTCTCAAATGGTTAAGGTTGGCCTATAAACAACGAAACCCCCTTTTGGGGGATTTCTCAGAGGCCGAAGCCCATAATCAATGTTAATATTATTATATGTTGCAGTGTATGTCAAGCAAAAATATCTGTTCCATGTTCCATACCGCCATGTTATAATTCTTACCATGATACAACCATACGCAGCTCGTACAAATGAAAAAATGAAAGAGGTTTTGATGAATCCTGAGGCTACAGCTCCAGAGGTTCATTATTATATGATTCGTGGAGGAAGTGAAAAGAAAAATATTACCATATGGGAAAGTGGAAATGTGGGCGGGGAATATATTAAAACATACGGCCATTATCATATTATAGATTTTAAGGAAACATACTGGATCATAGAAGGTGAGGGAATTTTACTTTTACAAACAAGACAGAAAGACGAAAACGGAAATGACATTGATGATAAGGTAGAAAGATTTAAGGCGATTAAAGTAAAAGCTGGTGATAAAATTGAAATTCCATCTTTTACTGGGCATTTAGTAGTGAACACTGGAAAGACATGGCTTGTAACTTCCGACGACAGTCCTGTAAATCTTGATGACTCCGCAAGTATGCCCGAGCACGCCGACTACGAAGCTGTAAAAAAGATGAAAGGCTTCGCATATTATGTGGTAGAAAAAGATGGCGAGCCGTCATTGGTAAAAAACGAAAATTATTCATTTGTTCCAGAGGCTTTTATAACTACACTTAATAAAAATATATAAATGATGTCGTCCAGAACCAACCTATTCCTCTCTGTCATTCCCGTGAAGACGGGAATCCATGATGATTCTAATTCTTCAGACTGGATTCAGCCGGAGTTTATGCTCGCGAATGCGGGTACCGGAATGACAAATGCAGGGGCGTTAATTTTAAACACAATATGAATAAAGTATATATAGTAGCAGTTGATATGGGGTACGGGCACCAAAGGGCGGTTTTTCCACTTGAGCATATTGCAGAGTTGCCGGAAGGATGGAATCTTAATTCGCCAATTATTTCAGCAAACAATTATCCTGGAATTCCAGAGGTGGATAAAAAGAAATGGGCTAATACAAGGAAAATATATGAGTGGGTCTCCAAAATGCGAAGTGTGCCTTATCTTGGTACGCTCATGTTTAGTATTATGGATTATTTTCAAAGAGTGCCGGCTTTTTATCCAAATAGAGATCTTTCCGAACCAAGTCTGCAAGTGCGTCAGATTTACAAAATGATAAAGAAAGGTTTGGGTAAGGACTTGATCGAAATCCTAAACAAAAAACCATTACCTCTACTTACTTCATTTTTTATGCCAGCCTTTTTTGCAGAGGAACATGGGTATGAAGGGGAGATTTATTGCCTTTGTACAGATACAGATATTTCTCGTGCTTGGGCGCCACTTCATCCTGAAAAAAGTAAAATAATATATTTGGCACCAAATCATAGAGTAAAAGAAAGACTTTTGTTATACGGCGTTCGAGAAGAAAAAATAGTTACAACAGGGTTTCCTCTCCCTCTTGAAATGCTTGGTAGCGAAGAAAATCTTTCTGCGGCAAAGAAAAATGCATACAGAAGAATAGTTAGACTTGATCCAAAATATATTTATCAACAAAAATATGAAGCTCTAATTAACGAAAATTTTGATACAAATAGAGAAGTTGAAAACTTACCAGTTTGTTTGACTTTTGCTGTGGGCGGTGCAGGAGCACAGGCAGAAATTGGAGAAAAAATTTTGACTTCATTAAAAAACATTATTGCTGGCGAAAAGATTAGGTTGAATTTAATTGTTGGAACCTCAAAAATTTTATTTGATAAGTATATAAGAATCATCGAGGGCAAAGAAAGTCTAAAAGAGTCATATCAAAAGGGTTTTATAAGGGTGATTAGTGCTCCTGATAAATTTGCTTATTTTAGAGAGTTCAATAAGGTTATATTAGAAACTGATATTCTTTGGACAAAGCCGAGTGAGCTGTCCTTTTATGCAGGGCTTGGATTGCCAATATTAATCGCCCCACCACTTGGTTCACAAGAAGAGAAAAATAGGGAATGGCTTTATTCAATTGAGGCTGGAATTGATCAGGGTGATCCAGCATTTTCAAACCAGTGGTTTGTTGATTGGCTAGAAGAAGGTAGGTTTGCAGAGATGGCAATGGATGGATTTTTGAATGCACCAAAAAAAGGTACATTTCATATTGAGAGTCTATTATTAAAAGGAGAGAGGGAAGAGATTGAAAACATACACACAATATGATGACATCACTAATTATTGCAATTTTAGGCTACACACTTTTGGCTGTGGTGGCTATTTTGGATAAGTCTATTTTAGAGAAGTCTGTGAAGAAGCCATCTGTGTATCTTTTTTATTCAACGATTTTCTTCTTTCTGGCTTTTCTGGCTTTGCCGTGGATTGAACCCATTAGTTCACTCGGGGTGTTAATATCAGTTTTTTCTGGACTTACTTTTGGTTTCGGAATGTGGGCAATGTTTAATGCTTTAGAATATGGAGAGGCAAGCCATGTAACACCTTTTGTTGGAGCTGTTGTGGCAATATCTACATTTTTTTTCTCAATAACTCTTTTGGGAGAAAATTTAAGTGTGAGTATTAAAATTGGGCTACTATTTTTGGTAATAGCAAGCATACTTTTATCTGTTGAGAGAAATAAGAAGCATACAGGTTTTCATAGGGGTTTCATATGGGCTTTTCTAGCTGGAATTCTATATGGACTTTCTCATGTATCGGCAAAGTTGATGTACGAGCTTTATCCTTTTTTCACTGGATTAGTTTGGACAAAAGGAATGGTTGGGCTTGTTTCAATTGTTACAATATTTGTGCCTGGTGTACTTGTGGCCATTTTAAACAAAGGAAAAGATAAGATAAAGGACGGGGGAGCTAGGGTTGTAATTTGGGATAAAGTGCTCGGGCTTATCGCTGTGATACTGATACAATATGCTATATCAAAAGGTAGTGTAACTGTGGTAAATGGACTGGCTGGAATACAATATGCATTTATGTTTGTGTTTATTTATTTTCTAACCAAATTTAAGCCTTCAACTTTTTCTGAAAAATTTACTAGAAGAGAAATGGTTGTTGAGATTGTTGCGATTGTATTTATGATAATCGGATTAATATTTTTAGCATAAAACATAATGAAAAAAATTTTCACAAAGATACTAATTATTTTAATCACAGTCGTCCTAATTTCTTACTGTGCTCTTTGGGTATTTTCTTTCAAAAAACATAAAGTTGATTTTGGTGTGAGTTTTAGCCCAGAATATGCTGAGTCTCTTGGGTTGGATTCAAAAAAAGTTTATGTTGATATTTTGACAGATCTTAAACCAAAATATATCAGACTTGCAGTGCCTTGGAGCCGTGTGGAAGTAGATAAGGGCGCTTATTCTTTTTCGAATGTTGATTATTATATGGATGAAGCACAGAAGCATAATGTAAAGGTTCTCTTGGCAATTGGTCAAAAAGTCCCTCGCTGGCCCGAGTGTTACATTCCCGAATGGATAAAAACAACTCCCGCAAATGAGAAAAATAAAGAATTGCTTTCATATATTGAAACCACAGTGAAAAGATATATGGATCACCCCGCTTTGGAGTATTGGCAAGTCGAAAATGAGCCTTTTATAAAATTTGAATTTGGGGAGTGTGGTATTTTTGATGAAGGTCTTGTAAAAGGCGAAGTCGAGCTCGTGAAATCTTTGGATACAAAACATAAAATTATAATGACTGATAGTGGCGAACTTTCCACTTGGCAAAAAGCATCTAGTATGGGGGATATTTTAGGGGTGACATTGTATAGGGTGGTTCGTACTGAAAATGGTTATGTGTGGAATTATGGATGGATACCTTCTGCTTTTTATAATATTCGAGCAAATTTTTGGGGTAGGGATTATTCGAAATTCATTATTTCAGAACTTCAGGCAGAACCTTGGTTTACAGATGGTACACCAGCAAATACAAAAATTGATATTCAAGAGCAAACTTCAAGTTTGGCGCAAATGCAAAAAAATATTTTATTTGCAAAAAAGGTTGGAGCCTCGCGAGCATATTTCTGGGGTGTGGAATGGTGGTATTGGATGAAGACTGCTCAGAATAATGGAGCATACTGGGAGGAGGGGAAGAAGGAGTTGAGTAACTAGTAACCCATAACAAATAACCTATAACAAAAATACTACCCATTAGTGATGATTATCACTAATGGGTAGTATTTTTTTATTATATTATGAAAGTTTCTTAAAATATCTACCGATGTAGTATGGCCAGATTATTATTGCCAATACCCCACGCCAAAAGTTTAGTTTGAGATAGCCAATAGTAAACAGCCAGCCAATTAACCAAAGTGAACCTAATGTATTTTGTTGCACGATTATTTTATCCATATTCTTATTTTAACATGATTAAAGTTTTGACTCAAAGAAGTTTATTTTCTATAAGCTAGAAGTCTGGATTCAAAGAAGTTTTCCACCGCTTTAGCTGTAGCTTCTGCTGTTTTGTTTATAAAAATGTCTCTTGTCAATTTATTCTGCATTAAATTTTCATATATATAGGCATATTCCACTAATACACTTAAAGAGTCTGAGGTATTATAGCTTCCTAGAGCTATCAATTCTTGATCTTCAATAACACCGATACTTTCTTCAGGTAGGGTGCTAACTTTTTGAACTTTGGAGATCTCCTCCATTAAATCAACTGCTAAAACCTTACTTGAGGCTGAATTAGAATATTGTTTCTCTGGTACATAAATAGAGAAGCCTTCATAATTTGGCTTACCTTTACGCTTTGGGTTGTCGTTAAAGTGAATGTGAATTGCAATATCTATCTTGTTTAGTGATGCCCACTTATTTATTCCATAGAGAAAAATCATAGAGCTCGTAGGTGCTGTACTGTGACCCATTTTTGCATTTACTGCGCTTATTTTCCCTTGTTTAACAAGACTAGACATTTCCTTTTTCATGTCGTATGACCAAGCCAGAATATCTACAGTATTGCCTCGAACATATTTTTCAAATTCAGGATTCCAACCGTTATTATCTCGTGCCATGATAATTTCAAACTTAGTATTTTTGACTAAATTATTTTTAAGCACTTCTGCAAATTGTAAATTTAAATCTCTTTCCTTTAAAATTCCATATTCTGCACCCCCAAAATTTGGTTCATGACCAGCGACAATTAAAATTTTAATTTTTTCGTTGCGTGATCTGCTTGCATATCTGCTTATCAGATCCTTCACCTCTATTCCTGTGGAAAAAAAAGCAGCAGCGAGAGTGTCTGAAGCTTTGCTAATTTTTGGGTTTATATAATCTCTTGATTGATATAAAAAAGTGATTGATAAAAATAGTATTAAAAATAAGAATATTTTACTTTTCATTGATTACCAAAATTATAACATGAAAATTAAGGATTTATATACAGGATTTAGCAGTAAAAATCTCAACAGCCGTTGGAGTAGCCCCTGCTTTAATTTCTGCGATACGAGCGGCGCCTAATTTTTGTGTAAAACAAGTTTCTTGAGCTGGAGTGATTGAAGAGGGTGAGGGAAGTGTGGCTGGGTTCACACCAACTGCCTCAAGGGCTTTCTTTTGTGTGTCTGAGAGGCCAGAATTATTATTAGTTGAAGTTCCTGAGTTTGTTGCAGATTGAGTTTTTGCTGGTGAACCAAAAAGCAAAGGTTTTATTTTAAAAGGGTTAACAACAAAGAGATAAATAACTACTAGAATAATAATCGAGAATATAATACCTAGTGTAACAAAGAATATTGTGAAGAATTTTTTCATATATTAATTGTAGCACATATATCCATAGTTGTTTTTAAATAACTTTTCTCCTTGAACTTCTATATTTATTTGCAATTATTGTGTATTCTGGATGAGTGTTTATCCATTTATCGATGTTTGTCCAAGAGAATCCGTGAAAGCCAAATTGATTATTAAATATAACATTCTGGCCTTCAATGCTAAATTTTTCGGCAAGCTCAACTGGAGCAAATTTTATCCCTTCAGTTTCTAATAAGTTTCTATTCCAAAAGCACAAAGATACATCCTCTGGGTGAATTTCGGCAATTTTGTTTTCTTGCATCAATTTTGCAGATGCTTCCAAAAACTTTTTACTACGTAATGAAAAACCTCCGTTACCAACGATCATTGTCCCTAAATCTTTCTCTGTTAATTTAAATTTTTCTACAAACCAATCAGTAATAAGCCATGGAGCACCAATATAATCATATTTTAGAAATTCACCAGTCCAGCTTTCTGGATTCAAAATAAATCCATCATATTGAACAATTAAAACATAATCAGTATCGACATATTTAGTAAGCTCTTCTGCACAAAATCTTGAGTATTCTTCAATGCTTTTTATTTGTGGAATTTTTACTAGTCTCTTATCTTCTGTGGGTAGGGAAGTTAAAAGTTTAACAGCTCCAAAATTAATATCTTTTTGACAGACATCCATAGCTTCCTGAAGCCTTTCGACATTTACGCAATCAATACCTAGAAGGGTTATGTTCGGGAGGTTTATTTTCATGGGGTAATTATAGACTAAAGTATGAAATCCGTCATTAAAAGTTAGTTATTTACATTTTACATAATCGTGGTATTCTCAAATCAGAACGCTCAATTCTGGGCGAACCTACAGGCAAAAACCTGTATTGCACAAACATTCTGCACCGGCACGCCGAGCAGAACAAAAATAGAAAAACAACAATGAAAACGAACGTACCTGCATTTTTGGCACGCCAACATGCACTGACTAATGAGGAGTGGATTAAAATGATACGGGTCCAAGCCTTTGAAATAGGCAAGAACCTTAATAACCTAACATTAAAAACGTTGGGGGAACTCGGAATCATCTTCGACGACTACGGCCGACATGCTTTGAGAGATAATTCTGGAAAGTGTGGATTTGCAAGAGGTTATGAGCCATCCCGTCAGTTTCGTGCAATTTACCCTCTTGAGGATGATAAAATCTCCGTAAACGAATTTACCTACGATAACAATGATTCGCAGAATAACAAACCGATCGGTGTAATTCAGAGATTGTGGGGTTACTCCGGGAGTAAATCATGGGTCACAATAGAGGTGAGAAGTGACATTACTTACTTAAATCAACATCCACATGTAAATACACGGTGGGCACCGAAGCTTGTGGGAGTTACAAGTGCTCAGCTCAATGACGACTTTTTTAAATTCGTCGGTCTCACACCAAAGCAGTTTTACTATCGTTTTTCAGACTCAATCCGCGAGTTGTTGAAAAAGCGTAAGGAATTTTTGTTTGAAGTGCTTGAGATGGAGAAATCAATAGCTCGACAAGAATTCATGCTTGAGCAGATTCCCGGCGGTGCCAGAGAATTGTTCGAATAACATTCATATACCTCTAGTGAAAACTAGGGGTATTTTTATATTAAAAAAGGCTACAATTTTGCGATAGCAAAATTGTAGCCTTTTTTGTAAGATTTATTATTTAATTGTTATTGACTTGATTATCACAGGTTCTATTGGGCGATCTCCTGGGGCAGTTTTAACATTGTTTATTGCCATTACCACATCCATTCCTTCCACAACATTTCCGAAAACCGTGTGCTTTGTATTTAGGAAAGAGTTGTCGGCAACATTGATGAAGAACTGGCTTCCGTTTGTGTTTGGACCAGCGTTTGCCATTGAGATACTTCCCACAGCATTGTTGTTACTTCCTGTGATTTCATCTGCAAACTGGTAGCCTGGGCCCCCTGTGCCCCAACGAGCCATTTGTGAATCATCTTTACTAAGCGGATCACCACCTTGATTCATAAAGTCCTTAATTACTCTGTGAAATTTTGTTCCGTCATAAAAACCACTTTTTGCTAGCTTTGTAAAATTTTCTACTGTGTTTGGTGTAGTCTCTGGGCTTAGCTTGATAGTAATGTCTCCCATACTTGTGTGTAATATTGCATTCATAGATTTTTTGTTTGCTTGCCCTCCTAAGTTTTCGCTAGAAGGATTATTATTAATTACTGATGTCTCTGTGCTTGTGGTGCTTACTTGTCCTTCTGTGTTTTCGGTAGAAAAGTTTTGAGGGTTTAATTGGGAATTTTGCTTCGGACTATTCTTTACTAAATACCAAATACCAAATCCTGCTAATAAAATAATAATTATAATAAGAATAATATTTTTCATTAATGTATTGTAACGGAAGGTGAGGTGGTCGGCAAGTATTATGTTGTGTTATTTATGTTTCTGTATATAATGATGAATGGAAAGGAGACCATAATAAATATGTGGATCAAGATCACTGCTTAAAAAGAAACACATTCAGGCGATCGCAACCATAGCAAGAAAAAAGGTTGGAGTTTCTAAATCCGCAAGGATGACAGGTCGCGTTTCAGAATACCCGTACTTTTATTTAATTGGAAAATTACCTTTAACTCGCAGTAGGACTGCTTGTAAAAATATAATCTACTCAACTAGCTCAATTAGATAATTGTCAACAGGGAAGGGGGCATTTTTCTGAAAAATAAGAATCACAAAATATTCCCATACAAAGGACCGCTTGCGCAATCGCGTGAGCGGTCCTGGATTTTTTGTTTATGTTGTAAGTATCAGAGTAAGGCTTTGATACAGCATAAGATCACGCTTTATTTTTTGTTTGCAAGGGAGAAATGGTAACTGAGAGTTCATTTCAGCATACAAAAAAACCGCCGGCACTTTATGGGTGCCGGTGGTGATATTTTTTGAACCTCTACGGGTTCATGGTGCAGTAGTCTTGTTTTTTTGGATTGAAAATTGATGGTAATGTGAGCGCAATGGCCCAAAACCAGATCAAAATTCCAGTTCCGCAAATCAAGGCCGCTACTTCCTTGCCGAAAGTTGGCGATGCAAACCATGAGGCCGTATAGATAACGAGCCCGATGATTGCTAAAGTTGCGGTGGTTCTACACCCAAACGTGAGCACTGTTCCGTTGATGACGAATAGCAGTGTGAAGACTGGTGAGAGTGGCGCAAGTACGTAGAAAATGAATCCTAGTATTGCGAACAGTATCACCGACACGAGAGCGAGGTTGAACATTTCGCTCATATTACGAATGTGGTTTGGAATGTGCATGGTGGTGTTTGTTTGATTCCTTGTATATTATATCATGCTGTATAGATTTCGTCAAGCGTTGTATAGAGAAGTTGTTATTTAGGGCCGTATTTTGGACTTGGAACTCGGTCAGGAATAAGGGACTTGGAACTCTCCTCCGACTAAATTTTTGTCGACACAAAAAT
>CAZTQI010000012.1:0-8922 GCA_964615805.1 uncultured Candidatus Saccharibacteria bacterium
AAGCAACAATTACATTTGATGCATCAAATAATGGTGGCTCAACAATTTTGTACTACACAATCTCATCAGATATTGGAGGACACATAGCAACTACAACAAACACAACATATACAATGGTAGGACTCTCAAATGGAACAGCATATATATTTACAGTTACTGCAACTAATGATGTCGGAATGAGTACGCCTTCAGTAACAAGTAATTCTGTAACTCCAGCAACAGTACCAAACGCTCCAACAAATATTTCTGCTGTTCGAGGAAATAGTGAGGCAACAATTACATTCGATACACCAAATAACGGAGGCTCAAACATTTTATATTACACAGTTACATCAAATCATGGACAAGTAGCAACAAGCACAGGTTCACCAATAGTAGTCACCGGACTTTCAAATGGCACAGCATACACATTCACAGTCACAGCTACAAATGATATTGGAACAGGTACAGCTTCAATCGCTTCAAATCAAATCACTCCAGCAACAACTCCAAACGCTCCAACAAATATTTCTGCTGTTCGAGGAAGCGGACAGGCAACAATTACATTTGATACTCCATATAATGGAGGTTCAACAATTCTTTACTACACAGCCACATCAAATATCGGAGGATTGTTTGCTACAGGAACAAACCCCTCAATCATTATTACTGGTTTAAATAATGGTACAGCATACACCTTCACTGTAACTGCAACGAATGATGTTGGTACAAGCATTGCATCAGTTTCTTCAAATCAAATTACTCCCGCAACCATTCCAGATGCTCCCACAATTACAAATGTTGTAGTAGGAAATGGTGAAGCGACAATCACATTCAACGCTCCGGTCAACAATGGCTATTCAACGATTCATTATTACACAGTCACTTCAAGTGGTGGACAAACAGCTATGGGTGGTGTTTCTCCAATCACAGTTATTGGATTAACAAATGGAATTAATTATACATTTACGATTACTGCAACTAATGATGTTGGCACCAGCACAGCGTCTGTTCCAAGCTCTAGTGTCACTCCACTTACAACACCAGATGCCCCAACAAATATTTCTGCCACAAGAGGAAACGGTGAAGCGACAATTACATTTGATGCTCCTGTTTTAGACGGGGGATCTACAATTCTTTATTACACTGTAACCTCAAACGAGGGTCATACTGCAACTGGTGGTTCTTCCCCAATAACAATTACAGGACTTTCAAACGGAACCACTTATACATTTACAGTAAAAGCGACAACTGCAGTCGGTACGAGCACACCTTCATCTACAAGTAATTCTGTAGTACCTTCAACAACACCAGATGCTCCAACAAATATTTCTGCCACAAGAGGAAACGGTGAAGCAACAATTACATTTGATGCTCCTATCAATAATGGAGGTTCTGCTATCACGGGTTACACAGTCACTTCAAGTGGTGGACAAACTGCAACAGGGGGAGCTTCTCCAATCACCATCATCGGACTTTCAAACGGCACTACATACACCTTTACCGTTACAGCAACCAATGTTGCGGGCACGAGTACACCATCAGCAACGAGCAACTCTGTTACACCTGCGTCAGCTCCTGGAGCACCAACTAATGTGCAGACAACTCGTGGTAATGGCCAAGTCACCGTTTCATTCACTGCACCAGTAGATACTGGAGGAGCAGAAATAACCGGATATATTGTGACTTCAAATGAAGGCCACACCGCAACTGGTTCATCTTCTGTTATCACTGTCACAGGTCTTACAAATGGAACAGCGTATACATTTACAGTCGCTGCAATAAATGAAATAGGCGTTGGTAGAAGTTCTAGTGGAGGTGTGGGAAATAGTACCGGTGCCACTCCTGCAACAATTCCAGATGCTCCTACAAATGTGGCAGGAACAATTGGTAATACTCAAATTGGTCTGACTTGGTCTGCACCAGAATCTAATGGTGGTGCTTCAATTCTTTACTACACAATTACATCAAATGTGGGTGATTTTACCGCAACAAGCAGTACTCCAAATTTTGTGATGAACGGCTTAACAAACGGAGTCTCTTATTCATTTACTGTCACTGCTACGAACGAGGTTGGAACAAGTACGTTTTCAGTCTGGAGCGAATCGATTACTCCTGCTAACGTACCAAATTCTCCAACAAACCTCGCAATATTGATTCAAAATAGTAGTGTTAATTTGACATGGTCAGCGCCTGCATTTAATGGAGGCTCTCCAATTACGGATTATATTATTGAATATAAGCTTGCAACAACTACTGGAGTTTGGACTGTGTTCGAAGATGGTTTAGGAATTATACCCGCAACAACAGTCACAAATTTGGCTAATAATACGCCATATGATTTTCGTGTGACTGCCAAAAATCTTGTTGGCGAGGGATTGGTCTCGAACATAATTAGTGGAACTCCAGGATCACCAGCCCAGGTATTTATTCAAGGATTTGATGACCCAACTATTGTCCCTAATGTTTTATCAAATGTTCGTATTACAAATGATAGTGATACATTTTATGAATATACATACCAGTGGTGTGTAACAAATTCAGAATCAAATTTGTGTGGTGGTGGAGATGATATTTCGACAACAGCAACAGCCGCAATTGGAATTGCTCCACATACAAATTTTGATACAGTATTATCATCGACTGTATCATCAGCTGGAACTTATTATTTCCACCTAAATGTTCTTTTCGGATCTGATTCATCAGAAGCAATACGATCATTTACTGCTGTATCTGCACCAGTTACACCACCTGTAACTCCACCAAGTGGCGGGGGAGGTGGAGGTGGAGGCGGTACCCCACCAAAGGTAGATACAGACAATTATGGAATTGCTGATTTAAACAATGACGGGAAAGTTAATTCAGTTGATTTTTCAATACTATTGTATTATTGGAAAGCAAAAGCTCCATTCAAAAATACAAAAGTAGATATCAATAAGGATAGTAGGGTAGATTCTGTAGACTTCTCAATTCTTCTATATTGGTGGGATAAAAAACTAATTAAATAAACATTTATGAAAACAATATTTTCTAAACAAACATTAATTTTTTTTACAACAATAGTAATCGCTCCATTTTTTTGTAGTGCTACGATAATTTATTTAAATCCATTGCAAAAAAATGTGAGGGAAGGGGACACGATTGTTGTTGATGTAAAAATGAATTCAGAAAAGCAGTCTATAAATGTTGTTGACGGAAATATTGTTTTGAACAATGCTACAAATTTGGTAGTACGCGAAATAAGTTTAGCTGGCTCCTCATTTAGCATTTGGCCAAAGAAACCAGCTTTATCCCCTGATAAAAAAACTATTTCATTTGTAGGAGGTGTTCCTGGTGGTATAAATTCTGAGGATGCAAATATATTCAAAATTATTTTGGAGGCTAAAAATATAGGTAGAACCATTATTTATCCTGAGAACGTACTTGCATATATTAATGATGGAAAAGCAACCAAGTCTACAGTTTCTACGAGAAGAGCAGAATTTGATGTGACAAATAAGGATAATTTGCCTGCAAATGATGAATGGTCAAGTGCGATACTGGCAGATAAAACCCCTCCAGAAGATTTTGTTATAGATATTGGTCAAGATGCTTCAATGTTTGATGGCAAGAAATTTGCAACCTTCACAGTCTTAGATAAAGAAACCGGGATTGATTATTATACTGTATCTGAAAATGGTGATGAGGGGGAAAAGAGTGGAAATATGTATGTACTTAAAAATCAGAAAACTGATCCGTATTTGAAAGTTGTTGCCTATGATAAAGCCGGAAATAAAAAGGAATCATTTTATCCTCAAAAAGCTGGAAGTGGTGTAAGTAATTTCAATTCGATTGTAATAATATTTGTACTTCTTGTACTTATTGCAATCTATTTTGTAAGAAAAAGTGTTTATAAAAAATAATTATTGGATATTTAAATAATATTAAAGTATAATTAAAGAAAAGATTTTTTAAGAATGAAAAATATAACAGCTTATAAAAAAATATTTAATTTTGTTTTTTGTTGTTCTCTTATCTTGTTATTTTTTGTTGCTTTTGCAACCAAGACTTTTGCTGCCACACTCTCACTTTCTCCAAGCGCAACAACCGTTTCGGTAAATAATATATTTACAGAAAAAATTATTGTAAATACTGCTGGCAAAGCGGTCAATAATGCTGAGGGGACAATTCAATTTCCTGCAGATTTACTAGAAGTTGTCTCTGTTAATAAAGGTTCCTCAATATTTTCTCTTTGGGTAGAAGAGCCAAGTTTTTCAAACAGTACCGGAAAAGTAACGTTTAATGGAGGTGTTCCAAACCCTGGATACAACGGTAGCGCAGGTACATTGGCCACAATAACATTCAAGGCAAAGAAAGCTGGTAACGCCTCTATTCTTTTTGCCGAAGGAGCTGTTCGTGAGAACGATGGTTTGGGTACAGATATTTTGACATCCAAAAGCGGTAGTGTAATTAGTATTGGTGTGCCGGCAGAGGTTAAAATTCCTGAGCAGGCACCTGTTGTTGTAAAAAACTCACTTCCTGAAAAGCCGGTAGTTATTTCTGAAACAAAACAAGATGTTTGGTATTCAAACAATAAGGCTACCTTTAGTTGGAAAATACCAAATGGAATAACAGGGATTCAGGCAAGCTTAAATAAAACTGCAAGTTCTCTCCCGACTGTAACCTATGATAATTCTGTCTCACAGAAAACTGTAAGCGGTATTGCCGATGGTAAATCATATTTCCATATTAGATTTGCAAACGCACAAGGGTACGGAGAAACAGCACACTATAGGGTGCAAATAGACACGACACCACCAAAGGCCTTCACTCCAGTTGTTTCAAATGATGGATATAAAAATATATTAACACTTGATGCAAAGGATGTAACATCGGGTATCGATTATTACAATATCAAAATCGATAACCTTCCTATAATCAAGGTTAAGAATAATTCAATTGTAAACGGAAAATATGAGCTTCCTATGCAGAATCAAGGAGAGCATAGCTTAAATGTTACAGCTTACGACTTGGCAGGCAATCACACAGAGGCAAATTTGAATTTTGTTAGCTCAGAAGTTCCCGCCCCAACACTTTCTGTTAATCCAAGTGAAATTAAGAAAGGTGACACAATCACAGTAACAGGTGAAGTGGAATATCCAGGAACAGAGGTGGAGATTTTCACGCAAACAGGAAATAGTGAACCGATATCATATATAAAGAAAACCACAGAATACGGTTCGTTCTCAATCATCACAGACTCAATTAAGGAAAGTGGATCACTTTCTGTCTGGGCACAGATTTCATTTTCAGATACTGCAAAAGGAAAGCCTAGTGAAAAATTATCTGTAAAGGTGCGAGGATTGGAAACTTCTGAAGTATTTTCAAAAATAATGACTCGGCTAATTGTGATTGTTCCAACAATTGCACTCTCACTACTTATACTATTTATCCTATACTTCGGTCTGCATAAATTCCTTGGATTAAGAAGAAAAATTAATCACGACCTAGAGTCTACAATCGAGGATATACATGAAATAATGAACTTACTTAAAAAGGAATTATATAAGCAGTTACAAGAGCTTGAGGATGTAAAAATTGATAGAAAACTAAACAGAAAAGAACAAGAGATATTCAAAAAGATACAAAATAAGATAGAAGATATAGATTTGGTAATCGAAAAGAAACTAAAAAAACTTAGGAAATAGGCCGTAAATACGGATAAATTGAACATTTTCCATCTACTTGGATTGTGATACAATTGAACTATGAAGAAAATTTCAACAATTGTATTTATTGTAATAATTATATTCGCTATTATCTTTATTGCTTGGGAAAAAGTCACTGCTCCAGCTCCGGAGGCTACGCAAACAGCCACAAAAAGCATATCTGATTTTAAAAATGCCACATATAACATAGATGGTGTGAAGATTACCTTGAAGGATGGGCAGAATGAGCAAAAGATTCCAGGTTCGGTTACTATTACAACAACGAGTTATTTTGGTGCTGAATCGAAGGGGGATCTGAATGGAGATGGAAAAGAGGATACTTCATTTTTACTAGTTCAGGATGGTGGAGGTACAGGACTTTTCACATATTTAGCTACTGCTTTAAAAACCGAAAAAGGATATGAAATACTAAACACTGTCTTTATCGGTGACAGAATTGCTCCACAAAATACACAGACTAATGATGGTAAAGTTATTGTAAATTACGCAGATCGACTACCAACCGAGCCTATGTCTGTCCAACCTTCAATTGGAGTTTCAAGAATGTTTAAGGTTGAGGGGGGTAAACTTGTGGAAATTAAGGGAGAATTCGGTAACTAAGACTTCTGTCATTCCTGCGGAGGTTGAAATTCTGGTGAGTACCAGAATGAAAAAGCTTTTCAGAATTTTTGTGAGTGAAGCGAAACAAAAAGTCGAAAAGGTGTACTGCGACAGTAGGTCGGGAAACCCCAGTCTGATTATTGTCTGGAGTCACGAGTATTTTTCTGTTGAAAAATCTCTCGACCCCGACTCGCACCGTCGTGCTCCGTCTTTGAAATTGGGTCCCATCCCAATTTCAACCTGCCTCCGCAGGAACGACAAAAGAAAACTCCTAATTCCTAATTCCTAATTCATAATTCCTAATTCTTAATTCCACCAAATGGTGTATAATTATGGTTATGAAGAGTTTTTTACCATACTCGAGATTTTTTCTTTTTCTATGCATATTTTTCGTACCCATTAGTTTCTCTCAAGCAATCACATCTGCACAAATCTCTAGCAAAACCTCAGCAAGCTATACTCGTGTATTTTATTATCAAGAGGGAAAAAATTCCAGAGCTTCATTTGTTACAAATGTGAATTCTATAGATGTGTTTGCACCACAAACATACTCCTTTAATTCGTCCGGTAACCTTATCGGAAGCGTAAAACCTGATTTATTAAAAATCGCAAAGGATAATCAAATTAAAGTGATGCCTCTCGTGACAAACGGTGCTTTTGGTCAAGCTTCCTTAAAAACAATTTTAGATAACCCTAAAAAACAAGATCTTTACATTTCATATCTAGTTAAAGAGGCTAAAAAATATGGCTACTGGGGATGGCAACTCGACTTTGAACAAATGGATCTTTCGTATCGAGACAAGTTTTCTGCTTTTGCTAGGAAATTTGGAAATGCAATGAGAAGGGAAGGCTTGATTTCTAGTGTGGCTGTGATTGCACAGGTTTCAGAGAATCCAGCAGATTATCCAAAAAATCTCTGGCAAAGAATAATTGGTGTGTATGATTATAAATCACTTGCAGAGAGCACGGACTTTATTAGCTTGATGTCTTATGATGATCCAGAGTCGAAAGGACCAGTGGCAAGATATTCTTGGCTTGAAAAAGTCGTGAAGCATAGCCTCACATTAATTCCTGCTGAGAAGCTTTCTGTCGGCATCCCTTTGTATTATTGGAAATGGGATGATAAAACAGGAAAGATTGTGGGTATTGGTGGATATAGTGGTATTAAAACAACACTTGCAACATATAAAGTTACAAAAGGTTATAGCCTAGAGGAACAGGCTCCATTTATTAAATATACAAAGGAAAAAAAGAAATATACAATTTGGTATGAGGATGGCAGGTCTGTTGGTAAGAAAATTGACTTAATAACAAAATATAATTTGCATGGTTTCTCGGCTTGGGCACTCGGGCTCGAGGCACCAGATGTGCATAAGATGGTTATAAGCAAAGCGGTAAATCCAATTGATTTTTCCTTCAGAAAATAGGTATAAATTTGGCCGAGCCTTAAGAGCTTGACAAATCTACAGGAGTGGTATAATTGGGATAGGAGTTTATTCTGACTTCAGCCTACCTTCAAAACGGTTGAAATGAACAATTTTATAAGAATTTAATCAATAAATAATATGAAAAAAAATCTATTAATGGTTTTTGGTTTGGTTTTGACTTTAGTGGGGGGGGGAATGTCGGCAAGTACTGTAAATGCAGCGACGATTGTATTACCTGAAAATGGTGCATATTTAAAGGGTATGACTGCCATAAGTGTTGAAATGAACGACTCTGAATCTGGGATTAAAATGGTAGCATTTCATCGTGCTTCCAATATGATGAATAGCACAGCTAATTTAATACCATCTGTTTGGTCAACGGTTAGTTTGGACGAAGAGAATAAGCCCTATTATCCTGATTCGGTTTATGAAGTATGGGTGGAGGTTGCCTATATGGATGGTACTAATTCAATTTCACCAAAAATTTCTGTCATTGTCGATAACACACTTCCTGTATTAACTGTACCAACAACAATTACGGTTAATGCAACAAGTTCTGTTCCTGTGGTATTTAATGCTACAGCAACTGATGCAAATCCTGATACAACAGTTGGTTGTTTACCTGTATCAAATTCATTATTTGCATTTGGAACAACAACAGTAACTTGCACAGCGACAGACAAGGCGGGGAATGTAGCAACAAAATCATTTAATGTAATTGTTAACGATGTGAATCCTAAGGACACAACAGCTCCTGTCATCACCCTTACGGGCTCATCAACAATCAACCTAAATGTAGGTGATTCATATGAGGATGCTGGCGCAACAGCAACAGACAATGTTGATGTAACTGTAACTGTTATTCCAACAGGAACAGTTGATACAACAACCCCCGGAACTTATACAATCACATATTCCGCAACTGACCTAGCTCTAAATGTCGCAACCCCAGTTACAAGAACTGTTATTGTTTCAGCGGTGGTTACACCACCAGTGGTAATTAGTAGTAGAAACTCTTCAGGTGGATCACGAAGACCTATAACCCCACCAGGACAGGTTTTGGGTGCTGAAACTACAAACTGGGATAATCTTTCACCTGCACAGAAAGAAGAAATACTAAAAACTCTTCGAGCTATGCTTGAAGAAATTATAAAGGCATTAAATGAGTTGATTGCAAACGGAACGATTAAGTAGAAAGTGTAAAGTTG
>CAZTQI010000012.1:8932-9898 GCA_964615805.1 uncultured Candidatus Saccharibacteria bacterium
TAGCGTCTTTGGCTCGCATTATAAATTCTTTGGTGGAATTAGACAGGGAAATGAAAACAGGCAATAAGAATTTTTTGTTAAGCGTGGAAAAGCTAATTATTGAATTGTAGGCGGGGAGTAGAAAGTGTAAAGTTGAAAGTAGAAAAATATGAAAAAAACCACACCTAATGGGTGTGGTTTTTTTCATTCATCTCGTGAGTTTGAATGCAATCCAAATACCCTCAATTCCCCCGAGTGCTGACAAAAATAGGGAAGACATTGAAAGAAAACCAGCTCCCCATAAATTCGGAACAAGACTTCCTAAATATGAGCCGATAATCATCCCAACCCAAATTATTTTTTTATTGTCCATTGAGAGTATTATATCAGAACAATAATAAAAAAATCACCAAGCCTTTGGGGTGTAGTGATTTGCACTGAAATTATTTTGTCAGGACTTGAACGGGAATTTTCGATCCTTCTTGAGCAACAAAGGGCTTGTCCTTTCCTGTGTGAAGGTATGTCTCCCATGCACACCTGGCAAAATATGTTGATCTCGCCCACATTTTTATATAATACTCCTTATGCTCCGGAGTCTCACAACCTTTGAGAGTTGCTTTCATTTCATCAGAGAGTCTGGGTCCGTTCAAGCAGTTGAAGTAATGTTGCTTTTCAACATCGGTTAATTCAGTAACCCGCTTTTCAAATTCGAGAAAATTCATCATCACCTCGATTTTGGAAAGTCGCTTGGTATCGTCATCATTTGACTCATCCAAATAGCTACCAATATACTCGAGGACTTCAACTTCACGTGGATCTACCTCCGCAGAATCTTGAGGTTCATCATTCATGGTGTATTCCCTTCAAAAGAGCTTCTTTTGGCACACAACGTGACAAAATCGCTAAATAAACAATATACTATTCTTAATTTGAGTCAAGAAACTCTACTATTGACAGGTGGTAAGTAGTATGATATCATATAAAAAG
>CAZTQI010000012.1:9908-11953 GCA_964615805.1 uncultured Candidatus Saccharibacteria bacterium
AGTAAGGCCTAGCATATTCCAAGCGATAAAAAGTAGAATTGACAAATGAGTACGAACATATATCTGACAGACGACATTCAAAAAGCCGAAGGCTTTACCAGCAAACCCTACGATGATTCTAACCCCTTCGTTCTCGAAAGAAAGTTCAGAGGGAAGATTGTGCGTGGAGACGAAGGCTGTTTCTACGCAGTATACGAAGATCTCGTGGCAATGCCTTCCGCCCTGCTTCCGTATGTAAAGGAATTGTCATTCCGCGACACTTTCAGAAGCGGATACGCGGTGCGGGAAATTGGGATTTACATCCACAAAACCGCAAGAGCAGAGGTCGGGATGGCCACAGTTGAAAGGGGAAGTGCTTATACCGTCGACATCAAGGCGAAGAACCTGGATGATCTGAAGGAGCTGTATGACCTTATCAGAGCTGGAACAATCCATGCCACTGAGAGCCACGAGGGACCACAGCAGGGCAAGACTCGCGCTAAACTCGAAGCTGAATTGAAAAAAGTAAAGGGCGATCTTGAAATTGAGCATTCAAAGGCGAAGGCGGCATACTACTTCGCTCACGAGCTTGATCCGGGCTATGACCACTATATTCTCTGGTGGAACCCTTCTACATGGGTGTGGCCGTGGTGCTCGAAGAAGATGGTGTCGACACGTCTTCTCGCCGCCCTCAACGACGCTCCGAGCAAGAAGTGATCGGCGAAAGCCTCAACAAGTGCGCATTGGACTCCGGTCTGATGCGCACTTTATTATTATATGGATTTAGCGGAACTCTCTGCGGAGGTTGAACCTCCGCAAAAACTTCAATCTTCTTCAAGTTCCTAAGCCTCATCGTTTCGCTAAACAGCACCAAAAGCTTTTTCTAACCTCCCATTAAACTCCTCAGCCTCTTGTTCATTTTTGGGCTTAATACAAACATAACCGCCCTCTAATGATTATAGATTTATCATTTTTTTATTGACTTTCTCATAAGGTTTGCTATTATAATAGGTATTACGACGAGAAAGGTTCCAAACGGCTAATTACCTAAGGAGCCTTTTTCATTTCTACTAATTTTACTTCTAATGTCTACTGTATCTAAAGCATCAAAATATATTGCCCCTATTTTTTTATACAAAGATGATGCCCTTTGTCTATCTGGGAACAAAATCTTTTTAAATCTATTCTCTTCAATTAAAAAATCAACTAGTAGTTTATAATCACCATCCCCTGAAACAAGCACAATTTTATTAAAATTTTCATTCTTGTATAGCTTTTTCATTATTTGAAAAATAATATCAGAATCCACATTTCCTTTTTTCTTCCCAATCATTACTGGATTATGTTCACGAAATACTAAAATAAATCCAGCTTTCTGTATTTCCTCGTATATGTCTTGATTATTTTCCTGAACATATCCTAAAAAATAATATGCCTTATCTACATCATATTTTTTATCTAAATAGGTTCGAAATCTAGTAAGGTCAATTTTCCATGGGAGCACTTTTCTTTTAGCTGTACCCATATATAGATTTTGTCCATCTACAAAAGCAAGATTTTTAAGTTGTTTATTATCCTCAATTACCATTTAAATATTTTATCATAAATATAATAAGTTGGTACTATAAAAGAGGAAGCTTTCGAAGAAATTCTAAAGGCATTTAAGGATTTCACTTAGATACATCGATGCCCCGCATTTCTGCGGGGCATCTCGGAGGCAGAAGCCCTAATACAATTAATACTATACAAACAAAGTGCTAGTGTCAAGCAAACAAAAATGGGGCCTTAGCGGAATCTCTCCTCCGACAAAATTTTTGTCGCCACAAAAATTTGTCTAGGCGCCAACTTGCTCCCAAGCAAGCTTGCTCGGGTCACCAGTCTTTTTCTGCTGAGGAAACTTCTGACCAGGACTCGCGCCGTCGCGCTCCGGTCTTGCGCTTGGGTCCCTCCCCAAGCTCACCCAGCACTTGCTTAGGGTCCATAAAAAAATCTCCCGAGTGGGAGATTTTTTAATTGTGGACCTTAGCGGACTCGAACCGCTTACCTCCTCATTGCAAATGAGGCGC
>CAZTQI010000013.1:0-10406 GCA_964615805.1 uncultured Candidatus Saccharibacteria bacterium
CAACTTGATGTACCAAGTCGGCATTCCACTTTAGGCCGAAAATAGATTCAGGTAATGCAATATCACCTGCTTCCTTTCCCTTTTGATTGTACACTTTTGCAGAAATTGACATTTCACCTTCTTTCACTGCTTTTGTTTTTGTAGTTTTCATATATTTGATATTACATTAAGCCTTAATCTCGACCAATGTGCCACGACGACCAGGAAGCGCTCCTTTAATAAGGATCTCGCCTTTTTCGTTATCGATTTGCACAACTTTTAAATTTTGTACGGTAATAGAATCACCACCCATTCGGCCGGCCATTCTCATACCTTTTGGAACACGCCCACCCTCTCTGTTACCTCCAGAAATAGAACCCGGTTCACGCTCAGAGTGCTTCTGTCCGTGAGTTCGAGGACCTCCATGGAAACCATGTCGCTTAACAACACCTTGAAAACCTTTACCCTTTGAGATAGCAGTAACTGTAATCTTTTCACCTTCTACAAATTGAGAAAGGTCTAGTGCGTCACCAACTGTTTTCACATCAGTTGTTCTAAATTCTCTCATAACCTCAAAATTTCCAAGATCCTTTGTGTGACCTTTTTGAGCATTATTAATATTTTTTTCTTTTCGCACACCAAAACCAACCTGAATAGCTTCGTAGCCGTCTCGGTCTTTGGTCTTAACTTGAGTAACGATGTTTGGACTTGTTTTTACCACTGTTACAGGGTAAACAACTCCAGCTTCATCGAAAACTTGGGTCATATGCTGTTTTTTTCCAAGTATAAATTTCATAGTATTTGGTATTGGTCCTGCCCGTCGCCTTGTTAGGCGACGGGCAGGACATGCCGGTTTATTAGTCTGTCAATTTCTGAAAAATAATGAGTTTAATAACGAATATATTTTTCGAAACCCTTCAAACTTTTTGCCATTGGCTGAAAGCCGTGCAATTTCTTTCAGTAAAAAGAAATTGTGATGGCAAAAAGTTTTGAGGGTCTGATTTTTACTCGCCCTCCTAAGTTTTTGCTACTGCAAAAATTTTGGAGGGTAAATCGTTAACACTCGAAATAAATTTCGAGCTCACTCCTTAAAAATCTAGAGCATCTTCACATCAATATTCACACCAGATGGTAGTGAAAGATTTGTGAGTGCTTCAATCACCTTCGCTGAAGGATTTTCGATATCAATAAGTCGCTTATGAACTCGCATTTCAAACTGCTCTCGTGAGTTTTTATACACGAAAGATGCGCGGTTCACTGTGTACTTTTTGATTTCAGTAGGAAGAGGCATTGGGCCAACAATCTTTGCATCGTAGCGAAGAGCTGTATCAATGATCTGCTTTACCGAAGCGTCGAGAATCTTTGACTCGTAGGCACGAACTCGAATTCGAAGTTTGTTAACACCTGTAACCGGAGCCTTTGCAGGCTTCGCTTTTGGTGTTGTCTTCTTTTTTGTTACAGTATCTGTTGTCATAGTGCTATTCGCTCTAAAGTATTCCACCTAAAAGTGGAAACTTCTTTGCGTTTAAATTTAGGCTACAATTTTAGTTACAACTCCCGCACCCACTGTTCTACCTCCTTCTCGAATAGCGAATTTCTTTCGTTCTTCAAGAGCAATTGGGGCAATAAGTTTAACTTTGAAAGTAACAGTATCTCCAGGCATAACCATTTCTACTCCTTCCTTAAGTGTTACTTCTCCAGTAACGTCTGTTGTACCGATGTAGAACTGTGGCTTGTATCCAGTAAAGAATGGTGAGTGTCGTCCTCCTTCTTCTTTCTTTAGAATGTAAACTTCAGCTTCGAAGTCTGTATGTGGCTTAACTGAGCCTGACTTTGCAAGTGATTGACCTCGGTGTACATCATCTTTCTTTGTACCTCGAAGAAGAATACCGGCGTTGTCTCCAGCCATACCTTCTTGTAGTTGCTTGTTAAACATTTCAATACCAGTAACTGTTGTTTTTGTTGTATCTTTAAGACCAACAATTTCAACTTCGTCACCAATCTTTACAACCCCTCTTTCAATTTTACCAGTTACCACTGTTCCTCGTCCTTCAATTGAGAACACATCCTCAATAGGCATGAAGAAAGGCTTATCTGTATCTCGAACAGGTGTTGGAATGTAATTATCAAGAGCGTCAACTAGATCTAGAATTGATTTTGAATCTGGATCATCAATACCAGTTGCTGAAAGAGCTTTTGTAGCTGAACCTCGGATAACTGGAGCGATTTTTCCATCGTAACCATTTTTATCTAGAAGTTCACGTACCTCTTCTTCCACCATATCAATAAGTTCTGTCTCAGGAACCAAGTCACATTTGTTGATGTAAACAAGAACCTTTGGCACACCCACTTGGTTTGCAAGTAGAACGTGCTCTCGAGTCTGAGGCATAACACCGTCAGTAGCAGCAACCACGAGGATAGCACCGTCCATTTGAGCGGCACCAGTAATCATGTTCTTGATGTAGTCGGCGTGGCCTGGTGCATCAATGTGTGCGTAGTGGCGAGTATCTGAAGAGAACTCGTTGTGAGAAAGCGAAATGGTAATACCACGTGCTTTTTCTTCTGGAGCAGAGTCAATCTGATCCACACTTTTAAGTTTTACATCCTTTCCAGCGCGTGAAAGCACCTGAAGGATAGCTGCGGTAAGAGAAGTCTTACCATGATCAACGTGACCAATTGTACCTACGTTTATGTGAGGTTTTGAACGGTCAAAAATTTCTGCCATAATATTTTTTGTGATTATAGAGGTTGTTTGACTTTGATCTAAACGCGAGACGTTTTTATAAATCAAAAACAAACAACATAAATGCTATTAATTTTAATGCTCACAATATTTACGAGAACCTTTTCCATTAACAAGAAAAAAGCTCGCAAAGTTGCGTCCCCCCATACTAAACAAATACCCCCCAATTGTCAATAGTAGAGGATTAAGAATTTTTTCAATTTTAGCCATATTTATAGCCATTTTTCTAAAAGACACCGATTTTATAATTGTCTTTTAGAAAAAACCACAAGAAAAGCGGTTTTCACTTCGTGAAAACCGCTTTTAATTTGAATTATACGCTATAAGTTACTAATTATAAGCTGTCTGGCTAAAACTCAGAAACCCCAGGCTCTACACAGTTTTTGAATTTAGCGAGTGGGTTTCCTTGAGGGGCTCCTCCTGTTGCAGGACACGTCCTAAGATAAGGATCACAAATCTTAGATATTCGTGCAGTATAGAAATTTCGACTCTCTCCAGCATTTAAAGTTATACCATCTATAGCCTCACAAGACACCGTAGCACTTGGGTCTACAACACTGACAACACATGGATATGAACTATCAGCATTTTTTTGAATATCATGAGCTTTAACATAAACAAATTTATCCGTGATTGTGCTTGGTGTATGAAGATAACTATTATCATTTAATACTGGCAATGAGTAATTAAACATTGAAAGAGTCTTCCAGCTATAATTTACCCCTCCAGTTCCCGCATTAGATACAATAGCGGTAAAAGTTGTACTACTACCAACATTCACACTTGACGGACTTGGTGAACAAGAAGTAATACTGAAAGTATTTCCACCACCATTATATGTACAAATACCAGATAGACCTCCCCCGCTTTGACCAGTACACTTCCAGCTATTATTACCATAATCTTTATTTACTGCGGTACCACTATTTTCACAACCCCACAGCACATTATCGTTACAAACACCATCTGTAAGACCTGCGCCAGAGTAGTTACAAGTACTCGAATTATTACCGCCATCTAATCCTGGACATATCCAAGATGTGGGAGTCCTATTTGTGGCAGAACCACCTGCAGAACACGCGTACAAAATAGAATTGTTACATACACCATCAATTGGCGTTGGAGTTGGTGGAGGTGGTGTTGTTGATACTGCGGTTTTAAAGCTACCACAACTTGAATATGGGTTACTCCAAAGATTAGTATCATTATAAGCTCTCACTCTTGCATAATACGTTGTGTCTGGAGTTAATCCTGAAATAGTTTTTGATCGAACGTTTGAAACATTGGTATTTGCCGGTGCATATATATTTGCATCAAGAGCTGTTAGTGGAAAAGTTGAGTTTTTTGAAATCTGTACGTTATAGTTTGTCTGAGGATTATTCTCTGGATCAGAATATTGCCACATTATACCAACACTACTCTCAGTTGGTATACCAACTCCAGCACATAAAACGGTCTGCATTTGATTTGGTGCTGGCGGAACAGTAACAGTATACGTAATTGAAGGAAAATTGTATGTTGCTGTCTTAACATTTCTCTCATCTCCACCTTGTTCTGTTGATTCAGCAGCTGCGGCAAACTTTATTCTTCCATAAGCACTCGCACCTCCAAAGAAATCGGGCTGTCCTGAATGTGGAGTTGCAGTAACTGATACAGTATCATAACCACCCGACTTAGCTTTATAAAGATTTATCTGCGCTTCACTATAACTGGTTTGTGTTATCTTAGGAAAAGATACAGTTATATCAGTTGTGCCAGAAGACTTTGCCGTACAAACACTATTCGTACATTCTACAATGTTTGAATTTCCTGATGTTATCTGAACATGATTATTATCATCTGGTAAATAAACTTTTGTTGTTATATAAGTCCACATACGACCCCCTCTTGTGTAGGAAGTATCATGCATGGATGCTACTCGAGAATCATTTCCGAAAGATTTATTTTTTACCCCACTCCACTGACTATCGTTACCAAAGACACCCCAGTAACCTGTAGTATTTAAAGTACCAGCTCTTAATGTTTTACCTATGCTAAGTGTAGGTGTTAATCCTGCGTTTGAATTGTCCTCCTTAACAAAATGAAAAGTTTTACTTAAGTTTACCTGTATCCTTGTTGAAGAATCAAAAATATCTTCCCAAAAGGTTTCAATTAATGCTAATCCTGAATAAGACGACCATGTAATATTATTATCAGTCTTATAAGGTAGACTAATTGAATCATTAACCTGTGCCGCCTCTGAAGTCTGAAGATTTAATACTGAAAAGAGAAATACTATTACAAATGCAAAAATTATTTTTTTTATCATTTTCATATTTATGCTTTTAATGTGTTAAGTTTTCTTTTCTTATAAGCAACAGCCCCGAGCCCAGCTATAATGATTGAAATTATTATTGTTGCCCATGTTGCTGAAATAGGTTTTTCATCTGGTGCACATACACCTGAATCAATATCCTTACAGTTATATTTTTTCTCAACTTTATCAATTACATTCCCCTCTATATCAAACATGCTTGAAACAACAGTAAATTCTGAAACATCCTTTTTTGGTATAAATTTATTTACCAACCCAACAATTTCAGGAGATAATTTGTCTTCATATTCTGTTCGAGAAAGTTCTTTTTGATTTTGATCATATATAACAGTCTCGACTTTTGTAACATTTTCATCTATTTGATTTCCTGCATTACTAAAACAGGTTACAAGAGTTGCTTCTCTACCCTTCTTAAGGGGGTATGAATCCACACCAACAAAATCAAGTCTTGCTTTTGATTTACCTTCAATTAATAGCCTCACATTTGAAATAGTTTCTTCTTTAGAGAAGCCTGTGTTTTTTGCCTGAATCGCCGGTACAGCAGAAACGGATAAATAGTAGACAGGGATTGTTGGCTTTTCTATGACATATTTTAGATCTACCTTAGATTTTGCAGATACTGTCACCTCTTCAGACCTTGTCCCGATTTTATTTGCAGGATTTGAGGAATCCCAAGAAAATAGATTGTAGGTAACTCTCATTTTTTTAGCCACATTTTGTGGGTTATACAAAGGAATTATGATTGGAGAAACTTTCTCTGTTCCATACCAATAGTCTGAATCACTAGTGTTATATTTTTTATCCCCCACTAAAATTTGATCGGTGTTTAAATAAGCCAAATCTGTCTGCTTACCATCTATTTCAAAGGTTATATAAGATGCTGTTGTATCGTTTGCAAAAGAAAAGCCAGAAAGATTAAATCTGTCCTGTTCAACAGCATAAAATGATATTCTATATGAACCAGAAGGAGTGTTCGGAGACGGAACATAAGTGTAAGAAATTTTATATTCCCCACCTGCTGGAATAGTTATTTTTTCTGCCACATTGAATTCACCAAGAATCACATCAGTCGAGGCTGAAAGAAGGAGTTTTTTTGAAAGCCTAGCTTTTACATCCAAACCTACAACAGGATAGTTATTGCTGTTTTTTACTGTTCCTGTAATAACAACAGGATCACCAGCCTTATAAACACTAAAGTCAGACATTAAATCAATTTTGATACTTTGGGAATCGTAGTAATCAAAACATGATGCAAGCTCACCCTGTTTAACAACACTTTTGTCCTGTGCTCCCGCATAGCTGATTACAGCTAACGAAACAAAAAGTGAAAGCGAGCTGATGAAAAATAGTTTTTTAAGCATAATTAAATTAATTTATTAAATATAACTCATAATATTATACCATAAAAAAGATATATAATTTATATATCAAAGTTATCCACACAAAAGCGGTTTTCACTTCGTGAAAACCGCTTTTAATTTGAGTAATGAGTTATATGTTACTAATTATAAGTTCTCTGACTAAAACTCAGTAACCCCCGGTTCAACACAGCCCTTGAATTTAGCAAGCAGGTTACCATCAAGAATTCCACCTTCTGGAGGACATGGTCTAGGATAAGGGGTGCAAGTCTTGGATATGCGTGCGCTATAGAAATTTCTACTCTCGCCCGCTTTCAAGGTCACACCATCTACTTTTTCACAAACCTTCAAAGCATATGGATCTACAACATCCACACGACAAGTGTCAGAAGCATCTTGGTCGTTCTCATACTCATGAGCATTAACACTAAAAAATTGAGGTCCACTAGCGGTATAAACAGGACTTGTTGTAGAGTAATCGAAATCTTTTGCTGGACCACCATTCCACGAGACATTTACTGTTTCATTACCCTCATTAAGTACAGAAATACTAAACAGCGTACTACTTCCAACATTTATTGTTGGTGGATTAGCTGTACAAGAAATACTAAAAGCGTTCGCGTTCCCAGTATTAAGAGTACATAAAGGTGATTCAGATCCTCCATTTAACCCTCCACATTTCCAAGAGGTACTTGTAACTGCAGTTGTTGTTGACAAAGTATTTTCACAACTTGAAAGAATGCTTAAATCACCGCACTTTCCATCTATCCTTGTCAAAACAAGAGGAGTGTCGGGGCATTTAATCGGTCCCCCAGAAACAAGCTCCCTACTGTAATCACCTGTCGTTGTATTTTTCGTATGAATCCACCACACATACTGTTTATCAAGTTTAATTGGGAGACTATAAGATCCTCCTGTAACATTTTCATTCCAAAGATTGTCACCATCAGGCGCATTACCAACATAACCATAATCAGTTATATTATTAGCTCTAAAATAAATTGTGTTATATCCAAGTGCATTAGTCCAATTAAAGTTGATCTTTGTGTTGTCTGCACTACATGCTGCGGTTGCATTTGTTGGTGGAGGAGGAGGTGTTGAGATTGTAACAGTATATTCCACCCAAACAGAGCTTATTTCTGTATTATCAGTAGCTTTTACATAAATCTTTTTAGGACCCGATGTTGTCCAAGTTCTAGAACTGTTAAGAGCACCAGTTGGACTTGCTGTACCACGTAGATCTGAAGTACCATTACCATCCCAGTCTACATCAATAAAAAGATTACCTCCATCTACGTCTGAAGCTCCAAAACTAAAATTCTGTATTGATCCAACAATATGATTATTGCTCACATTCTCCGTCATATATGGTACTGGGGCGTTCGTACCCACAACAGGCACAGGAAGAACATCAAAGCTATAAGGTATCGCTTTAGCAGGAATATTTATTGTGACTGTGTTTCCGTTTTCATCTACCAAAGGAGCTAGGTTTGGATTACATTTATCAATGACAATCCCTTCAAGTTTACAACTATCTCCTGCACTCTGTGATGGGATACAATTATTATTATTTTCTAGCTGTGGTCCGTATCCCCATTGTACATAAAACTTACCCTCAGTTGAACCAAATTGAAATTCTGGAGTAATAGTTTTTCTGTTTAGTGTTTCGTTAACGGTACATGTAACAGTTCTCCTTCCGTCATAATCTGTGCCCTGTATTTCCCCGCAAGTAAGACCGCTTTTGTTATCAATTCTCTTTATTGTTGGAGGTGCAACATCTAAATTGGCATATAGGAATTTACCTTTTGCTTTACTATAAATAATTCTTCCCCAACGGTCTCTTTCTCCAGTTGAACGCAATTTGGTTGAACACTCTTTATTTACCAAATTGTTTACTTGCTCATCACATACCCCAAAGTTAATAAGATTCCCAGATTTACAAATATTACCACTCAAAACAACCCCCAAATTTGACTTCCAATAACCGTATGGTGAATCCATGGCACCCCCTGTTCCATACCAATTAATATCCTGCCTCTTATGAGATTCAAAAACAAATCTAATAGTATCCCCAGGGTGTAGATTTGCACCATTTTGCAAAAGTGATCCATCTGCTTTCTCTGTGTGTACATTATACACAATCCCAACCTGAGTATTAGACAAGACTGGATATTTTTTATCTATACCCCTAATATCACCCTTTTGAGTACCTGTGTCATAAAACGGATTTGCATACATTACTCCATTTATTGTCGTATCGAATGCAACATACTTTTCTCCAGTATTTCCTCCCCAATTGTGAGGATCCCCCCAACCAGCTTTTGCATTTTTGTTATTCATTAGAAAATACAATCCTCCAATCGACAAAACTATGAAAACACCTGCAACAATAACAATTTTATGATCCCTCTTTCTTATAGCAGAGTAAAGAATAACAATTGAAAACAACAAAACTAGACCTAATGCTATAGAAACAGCATCTTCAATACCAAACTTCGGAAGGCATTTTGAAGGGTCAATATCCTTACAGTCATATTCCATTTTTACACTATCTATCACTTTTCCACCCTGTGATAATTCTGCAATGATTGAAAACTTATCATAATTTTTCTTAGGTATAAAATCATCTTTCAAACCCATCATCGCACTTGTAATATCCCCATCATATCTGTACTCATGAAAAACTTTACCATTTTGATCCTGCATCTTTAGAGAAAGCGAGCCTTTTACAGTTGAATCACCAGTATTATGCAAGCAAGAAAAGAGACTTGTTGAGGTACCTTTCTCCAATGGGAAAGAGGTTATTGCTGGAAAGTTAATTCTAGGAATACTGATTTCCGATCTTGTAAAACGAGCACCTATAATAGATTTTGTATCCTGATAAGCAACCTCACCAACAACATAGTAAACCGAATGATTTTTGTCGGTTATTTTATAGTTTAAATTCTTAGTTTCACCCTTTTTAAGAGAAATATTTTCTATTTTTGTATCTAAAAGGTTCTCAGCTTTTTGTGCATCCCACCAATAAGTTTTCCAAACAACTTTTACATTCTGAGCCTGATCTGTTTCATTTATCAAATCTGCTTCTAGCACAGTATCACTCGAGGAAGAAACTGTTGGTGGGTAACCCGCAAAGAAGTATGGACGTCCGTTTATTTTCACATTATTTTTAATAAACTCAACAACTTTTTGTTGCTCACCAGCAACTTCAAACTCAAATCTACTTCCGATTATGTCATCAGTAAATGATAATCCGGACAGATTAAATTTATCTGCAGAGGTGAAGAAAGTCGCAACTTGATATGCACCGCTTTTAGCATATGCTGGTATCTGCCATGTAAAATCTATTTTTTGGCTACTACTTGCAGATATGTCTATATTCTTTTTTACCACAAACTGATCAACAACATAGTGACCATTTGAGCCCATATCCTTTTGAGTTCTAAATATTTTAACGTATACAGTACCATCAACAATTGGGTATGGATTATTGTTAACTATATCTCCAGTGAATTTAATTTCCGTACCAGAAACAGCACTTTTTGTATCTGCTGATACCGACACATCAACACTTCCAAATGTGTAATAATCAAAACAACTTACAATATCTTTAGGGTTTTCTTTGGATACTTCGTCCAGAGCTAAAACTGGGGTTGATAAAATTAATAATAATAAAACACATACAAATAGAAAATATTTTTTCATACAAATATTATATCATGATTGAAATTATATAAAAACAAAAAAAACAGCAAACTTTCGTTTGCTGTTTTTTTTGAGTTGGTTATTTAAGTTCAATCTATCACACATAAAATTCTACAAAAGTATTTTCCTACTGGAAAATCTTTTCCACATGGCTCACACCGTCGTGTTCCGCCCTTGCGCTCAGATACCCATCTGAGCTCACTGAATTTTTGCGCGATCAAGAATATTTTTCTGCTGAAAAATTTCCTGACCACACCTCGTGCCGTCGCACTCCGGTCTTGCGCTCAGGTACTCACCTGAGCTCACC
>CAZTQI010000013.1:10416-11711 GCA_964615805.1 uncultured Candidatus Saccharibacteria bacterium
CTCCGTCTCAAAATTGAGCTATTTAAGCTCAATTTTGCCTCCTGCTTCCTCCACAGCTTTCTTCAAAGCTTCTGCATCTTCCTTTTTCATTCCTTCCTTTAGAACTGAAGGAGCTGCGTCTACAAGATCCTTTGCATCCTTAAGACCAAGAGCCAAAACTTCTTTCACTGCCTTAATAACAGCAATTTTCTGTGCTCCAACATCTGTTAGATGAACATTGAACGATGTCTTTTCTTCAGCTGCCTCACCTGCTCCTGCTGCTGGGCCTGCTACTGCAACCGCTGCTGCAGATACACCAAACTTATTTTCAAACAATTTTACTAATTCGTGAAGATCTAGCACTGACATTTCCTCAATCGCCTTTACGATTGACTGGAATTTTGCAGGCACTTCTACTGTTTCGTTTACTGGTTCCATTTTATTTATATTGTTATAATTTTTAATTTATTCTCCTCTGTCATTCCGGACTTGGTCCGAAATCCAGTCTCGCATCTAATTTGAATTCAGATTTTTTCAGACTGGATTCCGGCCTTCGCCGGAATGACAGAATGTCAGTTCCGTAATTCAACTTGATAACTTTCAACTTTACAAACTTGATAACTAACTCTTCTTCTCTGCAATAGCATTAAGTGCTACCACAAGTCCCTGTATTGGGCTATTGATTACATTTACAAACTGAGCATATAGAGTCTGTAGACCTGGAATTGTTGCAATCTCCATCATCTGAGCTTTCTCCATAAACTTTCCATCAAACACACCTCCCACAATTGTTACCTTTTCAGGATACTTCTTTGCAAAAGCATATACTTCACGCGCTGGAGCAATCAAATCATCACCCCAAACAAAAGCAATTTCTCCGGGAAGCTCAGGCTGAGTTCCTTCAAATTTACTTTCCGCTAAAGCTTTTGATGTAACCGTCTTCTTTGCAACATAATATGTTACATTCTTCTCTCGAAGTTCCTTTCGCATAGCTGTAGTATCAGCTACAGGAAGACCCTTGAAATTTACGAAAACGATAGATTTTGCAGTTTTAGCTGCACTTTTTACCTTGTCGTATATTTCTTCTTTTTTGTTTCTTGATATTGGCATTTTTATTAGCTTTAGGCCTATAAAAAAATTCGACCCGTAATAGCCGAAATTAGAGTTTCCATTAAAAAAGCAAAAAGCTTAGTTAATGCCTCGAGAGGTCTTATGGAGTCGAAAGTTAAAAGTTTAAAGTTAAAAGTGGATTCAGAATCCAACTTTATACCTTATACTTTCTACTTTACACTCATTGCCTCTTGTCTCTGGCCTTA
>CAZTQI010000014.1:0-2912 GCA_964615805.1 uncultured Candidatus Saccharibacteria bacterium
TCACTCACAAGAGCATTTATTTTTTTATTAAATTCAAAATCATCCGCATCAATTTTTTTACGGATAATATCCAAAATAATACGACCTGTATTATGTCGTGTTTTTTTATATTCTTCGCCTGGGTTTCCAAGGCCAACAATGTATTTCATACACCTAATATTAACATATTAGGAATTTTTAAGCACAAATTTTTAATTTTTAAATAATTTCTTAATGAATTAATAATCAAAAAAAATACAATGTATCGTATTAGTATGTCATCATTGGATAATCCCTGGGATCTAAGTCTGCATTTAATTCTGAATTAACTTGGATCCCCGCCGACTACGGCGAAGATGACAGAAGATAATTCAAAAATTTAATCATTATTTAAAAATTAAAAATTACAAAATTAAAAATTATTAACAAATATTGACCCCAACACACAACTTATTTGCTATTGTGTCAACCGAATATTAAAAGTATAATACTGTCTATATATGGAACCAAATCAAGAACCTTTAACAACCAAAATAGTTATTCCACCAAAAGAAAGCTTCTGGAAAGATTTCTTCTCGTTTCTTTTTATAGCTCTCGCTATCGCTATCCCCTTTCGATATTTTATAGCACAACCCTTTATTGTCTCCGGCTCATCAATGGACCCGACTTTTGCCGACAAACAATATTTAGTAGTGGATGAAATTACGTATCGATTCCAGGAACCAAAGCGAGGGGATGTTGTAATATTCAAATTTCCACTCGATACTTCAAAATATTTCATAAAAAGAATTATTGGTCTTCCTGGAGAACATGTTGTGATTGAAGGACCAAGAACGACAATATTTAATGACGAACATCCTGAAGGATTTGTTCTCGATGAATCGTTTGTTGCATATCCAAGTACAAAAACAGCAAATTTTACACTTAAAGATGATGAATATTTCACAATGGGAGATAATCGAGACAAAAGTTTAGATTCTAGATATTGGGGTCCTATGCCGAAGAAAGATATGGTGGGCAGAGCAATATTAAGATTATTTCCACCAAGCAAGATAGGTTTGTTTCCAGGAAAGGCAGAGTTTGATGAGTAAAACAAATAACAGATAACACATAACTGATAACTTATGAAAAAAACACAAACACAGAAAATTCAGAAGGAATATATGAACAAAGAAAAAGCTTACCACATTGCTCAATTTTATGGCTTTGAAGGTATTTTTGAACCTGAGGCAATAAAGACTGATGAGGTTATAGCTAAAACTTTAAAAAAATCTCACCCAGATAACACAACATTGGAATTGCTAATGCCTACAATTCACAATCGCGTATGTCTTATGCGCAATTATCTTGAAGGCACACTCACCAAGGAAACTCAGCCAGCTATTGTATATTACGAAACTTACGGAACTAAAAGAGGTTCTAAAAATATAAATTTGAATATTCTTGGAAGCATGAAGAGTATTACAGAAGCAACGCTGTTAAAAGCGGGGTTAGCAATACTCAAAGAATATGGACATAAAAATCTTTCTGTTGAAATAAATAGTATTGGTGAGAAGGATTCAATTTCACGTTTCAGTAAGGAAATAGTAATACACTTCAAGAAAAATCTTGGAGCTCTCACAGCCCCACTAAGACAGAAACTTGTTAAAGATCCTTTTCTTTTAATTAATGAAGAGAATGAAAAAATTACAGAACTAAAGGAATCAATGCCACAGGTCATTAGCTATTTAAATGAAACCACAAGAGGACATTTCAAGGAAGTATTAGAATTTTTGGAGTGCATGAATATCCCTTACAGAATAAATAATTGTCTTGTGGGTAACCGAGCATACTCGAATAACACAATTTTTAAAATTATAGAAAATGCAGATACAAAAATGGAGAAAATTTTAGCTTGCGGGTCAAGACTAAATGGATTTTCAAAAAAGGCAGGTCTCAAGCGAGATGTTCCTGGAGCTTTTTTAACTATTTTTATCGATAAACCAAAAGATTCTACTGGTAATACAAAAAATAGTCAGCTTTCTAAAGCGAAGTTTTATTTTATTCAGTTTGGTTTTGAAGCAAAATTAAAAAGCTTGGAAATTATCGACACCCTTCGCGAGGCAAAGATTTCTGTTTCTCAATCACTTTCAAAAGATAAACTTTCTGCTCAGCTTGGTTCTGCCGAAGCCCAAAACTTCCCTTACCTACTTATTGTCGGACAAAAAGAGGCGATGGATAATACGGTTCTTGTCCGCTACAAAGACACGAGATCCCAGATGGCAGTACCGGTGAAGGATTTGGTGGAGTACATTAAAAAACTTCCTTAGGGAAGTTTTTTTAATTAAAAATTTCGTTTGTCTTGTCTTATTATTTTTTCTTGATAAAATATTTATAGACTGATAATTACGTCAGTCCGAACTAGTACGAATATGTTACACAACAATGGGTATAAGCCAAATCCAGAATTTGGCGGTCGAAAAGAAAAAGACGGATTCGTCTGCTCTTCGACCTCAACAAGACAATGGTATTGTGTCGCGGTCAAGAAAAACGAAGAAGGTGTTCATGTCCGCGATACCAAGGATGCCACCGATACCACCCTTCACTTCTCACACGATGAATGGGAGGCATTCAAGCAAGGTGTCGTCAAGGGTGAATTCTAGATCGCCCAAACTCAAGAGAGTGGGTCCAGTACTCATTCTCTTTTTCTATTATTTATCCTGAAAGCATTTTTTAATTATAAATACGAATCTGGATCTCCGAGAGTCCTCAAAAATGACGAATGATGGTGAGACTATATTCCAACCTACGCCAGAACGATACAAGCCTCTCCTTACCGTTGACTCACCCACCTAAATATGATAATGTACCTCTCACATATGGCAACAAACATAGAAGTATCAAAAACAGGCAATGAAAACAACGGAACACTGCTAAAGCGTTTTACAAAGAAA
>CAZTQI010000014.1:2922-11529 GCA_964615805.1 uncultured Candidatus Saccharibacteria bacterium
ACTTCCTCGTGTTCGAAGTATTCGCTACAACGAAAGAGCCCTTTCAACTTTCAAGGTAAAGAAGGCTCGCCTAAAATCTATTAGCAAAAAAACAGAAATTGAGAAACTTATCAAACTTGGTAAGCAGGTTGAAAACAAAAAGAGACGACGCTAAATGTCAGTTGATATCGTAAACTTCACAAGGGGCAATGTTCCGTATTCGGATTTGCCCCTTTGTGCAATCTCAGAAAAAGTTTTTGGAAAGGAATATGAACTTTCTTTAGCTTTTGTTGGTGACACACGAAGTAGAAATTTAAATAAAAAATTTAGAGGAAAAGATAAACCAACAAATATCTTAAGTTTTGAACTTTCGGAGACCTCTGGAGAAATTGTTATTAATCCACGACTTGTGAAGAAGCAAGCGCCGAAATTTGGGCGAACATACAAAAATTTTTTAGCATTTTTATTTATACACGGGTTATACCATTTGAAAGGAATGCAACATGGTAGTACAATGGATGAAGCTGAAGAAAAAATGAGAAAAATTTTTAAGATATAAATTTCTTAAAAAGCAATTTATAGACTATAATAATTGCACAGCTATTTCATTTACATATGAGTCGAAAAAATATTGCCGTCGGAATTGACGTTGGCACAAACCAAATCAAAATTATCGTAGCAGAAGCAAACCCAAATGGTTTGCCAGTGGTTCTTTCCGCAAGCTCAACTCCCTCACTTGGAATCAAAAATGGATACGTGGATAATATTGCTGAAACAGCAAAAAGTATTCGTACTGCTTTAAAGCTCGCGCAAAAAGAAAGTGGAATAGAAATAAAAGAAGTATATCTTTCAATTGGAGGTATTGGGCTTGGAAGTATTTTTTCCCACGGAAATACAATTATCACAAAAGCAGACTTAGAAATTACTAAACTTGATTTAGACAAAGCTGTAAAATCAAGCGAGAGTACTATCCCTCAATCAATGATAATGAATAGACGCATTATCTACACTATTCCCCTTGCATATAAAATTGATGGAAAAATTTCTCTAGGTAGCCCAATAGGTGGAAGAGGTACAAAACTCGAATCAAAAACTCTTTTTATAACTTGTATAGAAAAACATTTTAATGATTTAATTATTGCAGCAGAACAAGCTGGAGTTTCAGTGATTGATGTCACTGCCTCCCCAATCGCCGGAAGCACAGTCACGTTAAACAAGGCACAAAAAAATGCAGGTTGTGTTCTTGCAAACATTGGTGCCGAAACTGTTTCTATCGTTGTTTACGAAAACAGTATTCCAATTTCTCTTGAAACATTTTCAATTGGTTCAAACGATATTACAAACGATATCGCTCTTGGTATGAAAATTTCACTTGAAGAAGCAGATCAAATGAAATTAGATCCTACACAAAGTCATTCAAGAAAAAAACTTGAAGAAATTGTGATAGCTAGACTTTCAGATATTTTTGAACTTATAGAAAATCACCTAAAAAGAATTGGTAAAAATGGTTTGCTTCCCGCTGGAATTATTTTCACAGGTGAAGGTGCAAAAATTTCCCCGATAGAAGAACTCGGTAAAGTATATTTAAAGCTTCCTTCAAAAACTTCTGGTGCACTTGTGGGTTTACAAGACAGAGGTATTCAAATCGATGATCCAAAATGGTCCACAGCATACGGTCTTTGTGTTTTGGGTTTACTCAACGATGATGACTCCACAATTAAAATCGGTTGGGGTATTACTATCATGAAACCGATGGGTACAATGCTTCGCAAGTGGTTTACTCAATTTTTGCCGTAAAATTTTAAATAAATAATTGTAGTAAACTTCATCCCGCCCATAAATACAAAAATATGGGCGGGATTAGGAAAATATATTCGCTTTGCTCGTTATTTTCCTAACATTTATGAGCAGTTTGTCAACTGTTTTGTTTTTATCTATGTTTTGGTATTATACAGATATCTTAATTAATAAAGACAGACCCCTAAACCAGAAATTATCATGCCACAAGTAAAACCAGAAGTAGAAGCATTCGCAAGAATTAAAGTTATTGGATGCGGAGGCTCAGGAAAAAATGCCACCAACCATATGATCAACTCCAAAGTTCGAGGAGTAGATTTTATTGCCGTAAATACAGACTCTCAGGACCTTCATAATTCTTTGTCAAAAAAGAAAATTCATATTGGAAAAAATTTAACAAGAGGACTCGGCACTGGTATGAACCCAGAGCTTGGTAAGCGTGCAGCAGAAGAAACAAAAGAAGAAGTACAAAACTCACTTAAAGGTGCAGACATGGTTTTCATTGCATGTGGTATGGGTGGCGGTACTGGATCTGGCTCAGCACCGGTTATTGCACAAGTTGCAAAAGACCTTGGCATACTCACAGTCGCTGTTGTGACAAAACCATTTTCATTCGAAGGAACTCAGAGAAATAAAATTGCAGATAATGGACTTTCTGAATTAAAGAAATCTGTGGATGCATTGATCGTAATTCCAAACGATAGACTACTTCAAACAGTAAGTAGAGACACAAGTGCACAAAATGCTTTTGCAATGTGTGACGAGGTGCTTAAGCAGGCTGTGGAGGGTATCTCAGACCTGATCACAACCCCAGGTATCATCAATATCGACTTCGCTGATATTCGTGCGGTTATGGAAAATGCTGGCCCAGCACTCATGGGTGTGGGAGTAGCAACTGGTGAAAAACGAGCTGAAGATGCCGCAAGACTCGCTATTAATTCCCCACTTCTAGATATTTCAATAAATGGAGCAAAGGGAGTTCTCTTCTCTATCGCTGGAGGTGACGACCTTGGAATGTTGGAAATCCAAGATGCTGCAAAAATAATTACAGAATCAATCGACCCTGAGGCGAAAGTTATTTTTGGTACTGTTCGAGATGACAGACTAAAGAAAGGTTCTGTTAAAGTTACTGTGATTGCTTCTGGTTTTCCAGAGCCTTCTGTTTACAAGCCGAGCTCATCAAATAGTTTACTTTCATTTCAACGAGGAGACTTCACTCCGACACAACAGACAACAAGAGAGGAAGCTCCACGAGGAAGAATCTATAATACTCAAGAACCTATAACTGCACCCATAGCGCAAAGTTTTTCAGCAACTGAAATTCAAATAAACAGAGTTGAAGTTGAGACAGAACCAGAAGTTGTATCTGTTTCAAATGATGAAAGTAAAAAAATAATTATCGACGATACTCAAGATGATGATTGGGGCGCGGTACCGGCTTTTTTAAGACGATCAAAACTTAAATAATCCGTAACTTATAACCAGTAACCGATAACAGAATTTAAAAAATAGCGAAACTCTAAAGTTTCGCTATTGGAATTCTAATACTAGCATCTCCCCACCTTACGACATTTGATTCGACGAGTTGTTTTCTTTTTCCTGATGGGTGCGCCGTCGAAATCAAGCTCACGCTCCGTCAGGTATCTATTCAGAAACCAGGCAACGTCTGAACCAGCCAAACAAGCCTCATTGTGATTTTTGACAAATCTCGTACCAGAACCCTTACCAGTCTTAATGAGAGTTCGAAGCTCTATCGTTTGTAGTGTTTCAAGCACAACAAGGTCTAGAGTGTCGATTTCCTTCAGCAAGTCAATTTTATGCATGCTCGCAAGCATTTCGATCGCCCAAATCTTAGCGACATAAAATCGAGCCTTTGTTTTAGTGAGATGATTTTCGAATTTCTGAATTTCAAGAGTGTTGGTAGAATAAAAACTGAGACGAAGTCGGTCTTCACTCCAATTGAGTATTGTCTCAATGAGCTTCAAAACAAATTTATAGAGCAATTCATGCACATGAGAAAGATCAAATGAATCAGGACAGTAGAAGTTACAATACCTGAACTTTTCTCCATCTGACTTACCAAAGAAATGCATAAGAGTCGGTAACAAGTCATCCGAGGTGAAATATTCCGCATGTGGATCACGTTCCCTCAATTCGAGTCTACCTTTATCAAGCCAGGGCTTGAACTCATACAAACAAAGCATCTTCGTTGCTTTTTCACACAGAGATTGCATCCTTCGATAATGGCTGAGCATAACAAGCTTACCTTCATGACGAACTGCATGAACACGGCTCTCGCTCCAGGGAATATCCGAAGAGTTTGATGTGTCAGCACAAGCCAAGTAGAATTTTGTTCTATCAGCCGGTGTATACATCGGCTCTTCATTGGCTCTCCTACGACCAAATTCATAGTCGTATCCACAGAAAATTAGCTTATCCCAATCACGGGGAGTGTTTGCTTTTTCCCAATCTTCGAGCCAATCGGCCCATGTATTCGGAAAGCGAAAATCGCCCATGAATTTCTGTACTATTGGATTGAACGCCAACATATCATTTTGTGTTTTCATTGTACTATTCTTTCTTTTTTCGGGGTTATGCCTCGTACTGTGACGAGACTCTATGGTCAATTTACAACTTTGCACAAAAAAGTCAATCCTGGGCTTTGTTACTTTATCTTGATACAATAGATCAGTAACAAAGTGGATTTAAGATTCATGATTTATGATTCAAGAATCAAACAAGATAAAAGAATTTACTGATTTAATTTCATGGCAAGAAGGACACAAAAGCGTTCTGCTTGTATACAAGATGTGTGCGAATTTTCCTAAAAATGAGGTTTACGGTCTTATAAGCCAGATGCAAAGAAGTGCAGTATCGATAACTTCCAATATAGCTGAGGGTTTTGGAAGACAGGGTATTAAAGAGAAAATTCAGTTCTATTATTTGGCTCAAGGGTCACTCACAGAATTAAAAAATCAGTTATTTATCGCTAAAGATGTTGGATATATTAATCTAGAAATCTTTGATACAATATTGGAACAATTAAATATTACACACAGACTTCTTCAAGGTCTAATTACTAAATCTAAATCATTCTTGAATACTTAACATAAATTATTCCTGAATCTTAAATCCTAAATCTTAAATCATGAATTCATACAAACTCGCAATCCTCGGTGGTGGCCCAGCAGCGGTTGCAGCTGGTGTATATGCCTCACGCAAACAATTAAAAACAGTTTTTATAGCAGAAAGCTTTGGCGGACAAAGTATTGTTTCTGACGGTATCGAAAACTGGATCGGAACTATTAAAATTCCCGGCGCAGAATTAGCAAAAAATTTAAAAGATCATTTACTCGCATATTCAAAAGAAATTGTGGATGTGAAAGAAGGTGAACGTGCAGAAAAAGTTTCAAAAACTGAAGGCGGTTTTCTAATCACAACAAACAAGGGTTCATATGAAGCCGAGACAGTTCTTGTTGCGGTGGGAAGTAAGCGACGAAAACTAGAAGCTATTGGCGCAGACACATTTGAGCATAAAGGCGTAATGTATTGTGCTTCTTGTGATGCTCCGATGTTTTCTGGAATGGATGTGGCTGTTGTGGGCGGAGGGAATGCAGGCTTTGAAAGTGTTGCTCAGCTCACAGCTTACGCAAAAAGCGTAACCTTAATTCATCGAAATGAAAACTATAAAGCAGATCCTGGAACTGTTTCAAAAATTCTAGAAAATCCAAAAGTTACAGCACTTACAAATTCAGAAATTGTTGAGGTTAAAGGTGATGCATTTATGAAAAGCGTTATGATAAAGAATAATAAAACAGGAGAAATAAAAGAAATGGCAATGCAGGGAATTTTTGTAGAGATTGGAGCGATACCAAATACTGATGTAGTTAAGAACTTAGTAGATTTAAATGAAATGGGAGCAATAAAAATCAACCCCCTCACACAACAAACTTCCCTCTCTGGAATTTGGGCTGCAGGCGATTGCACAGATGTGCTATATCATCAAAACAATATCGCTGTGGGAGATGGAGTGAAAGCATTGGAAGATATTTATGTGAATCTGCACACTAGATAACCCACTCTGTCATTCCCGCGGAGGCGGGAATCCAGTCGGTAAATCCGAAATCCGAAGCACGAAATTCGAAACAAATTCTAAATTCAAAATATCAAATTTAAAAAAATGCATTTTCAGACTGGATTCCCGCCTCCGCGGGAATGACAGGATAATATCAAACAATTATAAAACAGATAGTTCGGTACCGAACTATCTGTTTTATAATTTCTATTTATGCTTTCATTACTTCCAGCAAGTTTCTTATTTCTCTAATCAAATTATCATCTTCGCCGAGCTCTCCAATTGCCCCTTCAAGAGTTTCTTCTAAATCTGCGACAGCTTCTTCTTTATAACCCCCATCAAAATAAATTTTAGCTCTTCTTACTGAAACATTAATATCATACAAAGAATCTTCGGTTCTCTCAGCCTCAAGTTGGTCGAGCCACTTGTTATATACGGCTTGAGTTTCCGGATTATCGAATCCATTTTTTAAAGCCCTTACGACTTCTTCGTCCATTATTAATCTTTCTGGTGTGTTTGGTTCTTCCATATATATTCAATTATAGCATGACCCTCGAAGTTTTTTTTTTTTTTTTTTTTCTTGAGAAAATTTCAGAAAAAAGATAGCAAAAATCTAGTAGGGTAAACCCGGTAGTGAATTTTGGGCTCGACAACAACAAAGTTGTTTCATGCAAAAATGTTTCATTTTTGTAAGCCCAAAATCTACTACCGGGAAAGAAAAAAGTAGTCCAACTAACGGACTACTTTTGTTAAATGTGTGAGCGAAGATGTGCAATGCTTTGCCCCCGCCTTGTGAAATTCATGTGCAAGTTTCAGCAAACCATTTCGGAGAACCGCGATAGGATACGCTCCAGCCGTTTTGGCATCAATCATATCAGCAATGATATCACCGATGTAAGGGGTTTTTGAGCCGAGCGAAGATCTACCCACAAGCTCTCGAATAGCCTCAACCTTATTACTAGCTGACACGCAGTCCACAAGATGTATAAGTTGAGCTGACTCCAAAACTCTTAAAATGTTATCTTTGCTATTAGCTGTAATAACGGACACCGTGTAATTGTTTGCGTGAAGATGGTCAATCAAGTACAGTCCGTCGTCATATAGAGGTGGGTTGTAAACTCCATGCATTTTCTGATACGCACTGGCATAAATCGCATAAATTGCCTCGTCAGAAAGCTTTATCCCCCTCTCTCTATAAAAAACACCAAACGGGAATCTGAAGTTAATCACATAGTCCTCAAAGTTAGGAATTTCTTTTCCTTGATTTATAAAGACGTAGGAAACTGCACTGAAAATCATATCCATAGAATTTGCAAGCGTTCCATCAAAATCAAAAAGTGCTCTTTTTTTCATATTTTAGTCCGTTGTTTGACGAACCCTTTCTATCTGCACATTAACACAATCTACGTTAAAGTAAACAAAAATGTTTGCATAATTAATTTAATATGGTATATTATTTCTCCTATGGCAAATCAGGCTATCTCCGCCCCGGGCCACCAAAATGGTGGCAGAACAGTTCCTTCACACAATCACAACCCCGGCCAGCATCAAAGCAGGCCAGGATCACAACCAATGACCAAAACTAGCCACACGTGGCACAGTCGGTTTGGACCCGACGGCAACAGCATCGGATATCCGACCTATACCAGCCGGGCACGGTTTGATGGGAAGAGATGAACAACACAACCAGAGCGTTATGACGCCCTGGTTTTTTTATTGCTATTATTTTATACTCAACGACTATATTTCTTCTCTGTTAATTTAAGGCAAATCAAATTTTAAGCATACTATTTTGCCGTCACAGTAAACCGCAACTTATTACTTACCTTCCCCCACGGCGAGACATAGATATTATAGACACCAGGAATTATGTCTAAATATGACTTACAAGGGAGACCACTATAAGAATTATTCGTCTTACATATTTCACTCTCAATCTTTACTCTTATTATTTGATTATTTATTTGACTTGAATCCTTAAGTGTTCCATCGAGCCCAGGCAGAAAAGCAGTTTCTCCTTTGCTATTTTCTATCATTGCATCCATATCACCTTCAAAGCCGTTTAGGTTATCACCTTTTATTTGAATTATCGTTCCAGCAGGACCAGCAGACGGGAAAATGGAATTAATTTTTGGAGTATCTGTTGCTGTGTTCGTTGAAGTTGCTGTTGTTGTTGCCGTAGGACAAACAAACTCACAGTTTGGCCCTGTGCGCCCCACATACGAGCCGTCGGGGCACTGTTCTACATCTGCAACACATCCATTAGGCTGAGCTATTTCCTCCGCAACAGGAGGCAACTTACTCTGTACATAAACATATGCACCCAATGAAATTACTATCGCCATGCAAAGTATTAAAAGTGGTATTACAAATCCTTTTGAATGTTTCATGGGTTAATTATCTCACATTGAATTTTTTTTGGTAGTGGCAGGATCCCAAGTTCAACAATGAAATGCAACGCTTAGTGTAAGATACTAAGCAAATGAGAAAAACTAACAAAAGACTAGGATTCAAGCATTTAAGCCTCGATGACCGAATCCAAATTGAAATTGAATATACCAAAGGAAAAAGCTATGGAGAAATAGCTAAATGTCTTGGTAATGGTCGCAACAAAAGTACTGTATTTAGGGAAATTGGTGGTTGCCCAAACAAAGGTGTTGGAAAGTACAAATCATACACATCTCACTGTAGATTCATTGAAAGAGAAAAGAATCGAGGAAAAAGATTGAGACTAAAAAATGAAACAATACGTACAT
>CAZTQI010000015.1:0-11295 GCA_964615805.1 uncultured Candidatus Saccharibacteria bacterium
CCTACGACCTTATCCTTAAGAGGGATCTGCTCTACCAGCTGAGCTAAGGGTGGATTATTTATATTTACATTTCAATATGATGTTTTTTGAAAAGAATCTATTTTCATCAAACCTTAGCGAAGCTGTAAGCTGCTTGCCCCGTAGCAAGTCTGTATTCAGACTTTGCTTTGGGGAGCTAAGGGTGGATATGTATGATACGAGAAACATCATATCATAAAATGATATTAATTCAATGTTTTTTTCTTCATATATTTAAGATATTAAGCAGAAAACAGCCATTTTTTAACCCCTTGCATTTCCCCCAATTCTATGATATAATATGTGGTAGATCTAAGAGGTGTTCTGCAGGTGCAGAAATACCAATGTTATTTGAAAAATCGAACTAGAAACAAAAAAATGAACAACATCCTAATTAGCATAGTAATTGTTGCAACGATCCTGATTGTCGCCGTTTGGATAATCTACACAAGTGTTAAAATTCTAAAAAATCTTGCGACAGCCGATCGGTTCTTCACCATCGTAAATGAACCAGAAATTAAAGTCGTACTTCAGGGAGGAATCCCTACTGACTGTCTCACAAGCGTGAAAGGTCATACTATGATCTATTACGACAACGGTGGCAGAAAAGAGGATTGGACTTTGGTACGTAACGAGGAATTGGGAGATCCGTGGCTCAAAGACTATAAGAAATTTAAATCACGGACTGTTGCTGGATACTTCTTTTATGGAATTCTTCCTAGCGTAACTATCGCGAAGACCAAAATTGACGCGGCTCGGTGGAAGGGTGACCCAGAAAAGGACATTCGATCAGCAATTTCACATGAGGAAATAGAAGTCTCTTCTCTTCGAGCACGAACTGAGCGGAGAGTTGTTTTCCAAAATGTTGAGGTTGGAGGCGGAAGTACTTTAAAAATTGATGTCGGCTTCACACTCCTCATCAAATTGGTACATCCGCTCGTTGCGATGTTTGACAGACGTGGCAACTTTGGCGAAATCGTCGACGAATCCTTGAAAGAAATCGTCACAAGAGAGACTTTAAACCTCACCGATGATGATATTTTTGCAAGCAGTATCACAAAACCCATCTTCGATCCGAAAAAGATCTTCGATGAGCTCTGTGAGCCCGGCAACAATATGCAGAACTCTGGTTACTACGTCACCGCCTTGATTTATCACGGCTTTGAACTTTCACCAGGCTGTGAAGTATTTGCTGAAGCTAAAGCCCAAGCAAAAATGGCTCAGTTCAAAAGACAAGCCCAACTTGAACAAGCTGAGGCAGACAAGAAAAGTCGGGAACTGGAGGGATCAGGCCGTGCATCTGCAATGCAAAGCCAAATTACAGCACTAGTAAATCTTGGTGTGACTCCAGATACCGCCGCACATGTCTTCGGACGAATGATTACAGCCGAGGCGGTTGCGGGTTCCGCTAGTGATATCGCAATGTGGATTGAACAAGGTGCAGGAATACAGTTTGCACCCGGTATGATACCAAACAACAAAAAGAAAACACCATGATTATACTGTTAGGAATTCTTGCCACCGTGGCAACAATTGCAATCATCGTGTATTTCATCGATGTTGCAACGAAGCCAAAAACAGCCTCACCACCAATTCAAGCGACAGCGACGACTATTGTGTCACCAGCCACGAAAGCCTGCACCACCACCTCCACTTCCACCTCGTCGCAAGGCAAGGCACGGAAATTTGGAAAGTCGGTCTTTGGTTTTTTGAAAGGTCTGTTAGCATTCTGCTTTGTACTCGCGCTCATTTGTGCGATTCTTGGCGGAATCTTCTATGGAGGCCTTTGGCTAAAGACATCAATCGACAATATGCTCTCTGAAGGTGGAAACACCGATAAGACAGTGATTGTCGAGGTTGTACCAGGTCGCCCGACCACAATACCGATTGATCAGAGTATAACTTACCTCGAGTACCACCCTTCAGAAATGACATATGTGGAGTATCTCGATGCTCGTCAGAGACCGATCAATCTACAATCTGGAGGTCAACCAACATATTCAGTTCTGACCGGGCCAGGGATTGAAAATCATATCGAGGTTGAATTTGTTCCGGTTCGATTTGTGAGGTTTTCGGCTCTTAATCCGGGCCCAACCTATTCCTTCCCCTTCATTCGGAGGTGAAGGCAACAGGCATCGCACTTTATCGTGTGATGCCTGTTTTTTTGCAAAAAACCACTTTCACATTAAAGCGAAAGTGGTTTTTGTAGTAGGTGAAGATTATCTTCCTTCTAAAAACGACGGAGCATCTGCCCCAACTGTACCGAGCACAATACCAAGTATTCCATAAACCGATACCATTATAAACAAGCCAATTATTCCCCAAAACATATGTTGTTTGCCCACAGCCCTTTTCGATTCATCACCTGCATTGATAACGAATGTGAGTATTCCATACAAAAAATACAGGAGCGCAAGAGCGAAAATAAAATATATTATCGGATTAACTATATTACCAATGAATCGGTTTAGATACGGCATATTCTAAAAATTATGGAGCTGGAACTACACTAGGAAGATCTATACCTGATCCTGTATTATCAATTCCAAATGAAGTCTGAAGAATTCCGACTAATCCCCACACAGAAACCATAATGAAAATCGATACAATTCCCCAAATCATAAATCCTCGAGCTTCTGCTCTTTTTCCTGCATCATCAGAACCAGCAATAACATATTTAAGAACTCCCCAAAGAAATACGAGTACAGCAATTCCAATGAGCAAAGGTACAACCTTGTTCATCAGACCAATAACAGTATCAATAACACTTCCAACTCCACCAAGATCAAGCGCAGATGTATATGTCTTCGCTTTCGCTTCTAATATTGCAAAAGGCAAAGCAAACATTGGTAATGCATATAAAAACTTTTTCATAATTTTTCTTTTACTTGGGCAATAATTGTAGTCAATTATTCGCCCTTAATTATTAAATTAAAACTGATTAACTTCGCTTATAATTATACCAGATATTTTTATAAAACAACAACAAATCAAAATTAAATCTGTGGAATAAAAGGTGCGCTGCCAGAGAATACAGATGTTAATGTCGCCACTATTGCCCAAACAGAAAACATTATAAAAAGACCAAAGATACTCCAAAACATAAACATCTTTCCTTCTGTCCTCGCTTTGTCATCCCCCGCATCTCGAACAAACTTAAACATACCCCAAAGAAACATAATCAAGGCCAAACCAATTATAATCGGAACAAGCCCTTTGACTATGTAAAAATTAACTAAACAGTATATTAATTCCTTTAATGTTATTGCATTACACATATTTTATAATTATTCAAATTCTGGTAATCCTGGTGTATGAGAAACATTTATCCCGAATATATTTCCGAGTATTGAAATTATTCCCCAAACAGAAACCATGATAGTAATCCCAACTATCCCCCACAGCATAAATTTCTTGCTTTCCTCAAGTTGTTTTGAATCCCCTCCACTCATCAAATACTTCACTATACCCCAAAGAAACGCAAGCACAGCAAGCCCTACGATCAAAAAAACAACACCATTTAAAATATCAGGCACACTATAAATAATACCAAGCATGTCATTAGCAGCAAAAGTAATTACAGGAAAAGAAACAAGACATAAATATAAAAATATTTTAATCATTATTTTTTATTAATTACACTATCAACTGTACCAACTATTATGTCAGCGATTACAGATGCGCCGAGCAATACAGCAGCGCCGACCACAGACCACAAAAACGTGTTTTTAGCTTTTGTGAGCTCCCCAGGGTCGCCTTGTGCCTTAATGAAGAGGAAGCCGGAGTAAATTATAAAGAATATACAGACCACAGCACCAAGCTCCGCTACAATTTTTAATAATTTGCCAATCAAAATTGGAATAGTTGTTCCGTTTCCAATTGGATTTTCTATTAGCGCAAAACCATTTACTGTAGTTGGGCCATTTACACCTCCTGTATCCGCAAAAGCTATAGAGGTAACAAGGGTGAAAACAACCAAAGTTGCAAAGGTGGTGTTAATTATTATTTTCTTTATCATATATATATTATAGATTATTTTGAAAGTATGCGATACTTCTCCGGATTATTTGTAACCAGAGCAGTTAGAATAAAGTCGACAAGTAACCATGCACAGAGCATTATTACAAAACCAATTATTGCACTCCAGAACAATTTGTGAGCCTTACTAACCTTGCCCATGTCTCCCATCGCAGTTAAATACAAATATCCAGCATACATAAACACAATGGAGAAAATAGAGGTTGCAAGGAATATTAAATATTGTATTACATTATTTATAAGCAATATTAGCTTTGAAAAATCACAATCATTGCTACCTTGTGGTGCTCCTGCAATCAAGCCCTGTGGCTGTGGATCACACACAATAAACGGATTATCCATAGCACCAAATGTTAAAAGCGGTGAAAATAATAATGCGAATATGCAAATACGATATATATATTTCATTTATTTATTTTTAGTATTTTGAATAATTTGTGTAATTTGAATTTTCGCAGTATTGATTGAGGAATCATACGAATCCCTACCAACAATAACCCATTCAATCATATTTTTAAATACTGTATCTGTTGAATTTGAATCTGGATCAATCCAAGTATCGGCAATAAGTGCAGAATCATAAAATATCTTCATGTAAGGATCTGTGGGAATATTTACGAGCACATCTTTTCGAACAGGAGGCAAATTTATGATTGACACAAGCTCTGAAATGGATTCCTTAGAAATCAAGGTAAATACCTGAGAAAAAGCGGACACTTGTTTTTTTGAAGATTTCAAAACAGCGAGCCCATACACATTTGCATAGACTGACTTTTTTTCTGCTCCAACTACTTGTGGCACCATTTCTACATCAAAATTTAAATTTGGGTTTTTAAGTGAAATTCCTGCCAACTCACTTGCATAGCCGAAATATGTTGATGTGTCTCCAGAAATAAATGAATCTCTTGATGGTTTTAATGACTTATTCCAAGAATATGAATCTTTTGAGGTATTTGCAAAATCTGTATAAAATGAAAGTGCCATCCCCGCAGAGTTTTTTTCTGAATTAATATTTTTATAAAATAAATCAGCCACAAATTCATCATCGGAGGTTTTACTAACAACAGAAACGCCAGCCTGCAAAAATAACATACTTAAAATATCTTTTGCGTGAAGTATATTTTGATATTCACCTAATGCTGTGCCACTTTGAAGTATATTAAAATTTGAGTCCTTTTTTGTAAGCTTCGAAACATCAGCAGAAAACTCATCCCACAATTTTGGTGGATTTATGACTCCGGCATTCACAAAATGTGTCTTGTTCCAATACATTATCATCGGATCAATAATAAAAGGAAGAGCAATGACACCATCAGATTTTAAGAATACAGAACCAACATCAATAAAATTATCTTTAAAATTTCTAAGTGGGTATGATTTGTATGGAAGAACTACAACTTTATTTAAATTCTTTATAATCATATCTTGAGGAATTATGACAATATCCGGGCCAACATCATCAGCAATAGCCTCAATTAAATCCTGTTGGAAAGTTTTCGCATCTTTTTTAAAATACTTAATATCGAGCAAATCCTTATCCTTTTCCAAGATAGCCAAAACTAAATTATTTATTAATTCTTCGGGAGCTGTTCCCCACATAACAACAGGCTCTAGAGCAACACCTGTACCATTATTATTTTTGCTCTTTGAAGTTGCAAATAAGACAATACTACCGATTGTAATAATTGTAAAAACTACAAGAATCATGATTTGAAAATTCGATATTTTTTGGTCCATATTATTTAACGAATATTATACCATAATGATGGTCTCCTGCAGGAAAATCAGTTTCTTTTCTTAGATAGTGCTTTTCAAAAATTTCGCAAGCCTTCTTTGAAGTAAGGACGCTTTCCTTATGTGGCCCAAGCCCCTCAAATGAATCTGCCCAGTCTATGAAAATGATTTTACCTCCTTTTTTTAAAACCCTACGAACTTCGGCAATGGTTGCCTCCTTATCTTCTGCTTGAAATAATGAATTTACTAAAAAAACACGGTCAACACTCTCATCTTTGAGAGTTGTACCTTTTTCTTTTTCAAAATCAGCTAAAATTATTTCAATATTATTGAGCTTTTGAAGCCTTGCTTCGTTGTGAAGTTTGGCGAGCAATTCTTTTTGAATATCTATTGCATATATTGCGCCATGCATACCAACTCTTTTTGCAAGAGGAATTGCAAAGGTGCCAATACTAGAACCAAAATCAGCGACTTTCATTCCGTGATGCACATCACAATATTCAACAATTTTTTCAGGACTTAGGAACATGTAAATATTATACCATAGGTATAATATTTAGAAATAAGATTTATGATTTATGATTCAAGAATGATTTTTGGATAGATTTATGATTCAAGATTTAGGATTTAAGAATGATTTTTGGATAGATTTATGATTCAAGATTTAGGATTTAAGAATGAATACAAAAATACACAAAAAGTCCGCACCCGAAGGGTGTGGGCTTTTTTCCCATTCATGAATCTTAAATCCTAAATCTTAAATCTCTTTTGTATGCCTAAAGGCAAACAAAAGACGCAATCTCATCTCCTTCTTTAAGTTTCATTATTCTCACACCTTGAGTTTGGCGACCAAGAGATGGAACAGCTTTAATTTCTACACGAATCACTTGGCTTTTCTTTGACATTGCCACAGCTTCTTCAATTTCTTCCGTAACAACTTTCGCAGAAATCAAATCTCCAATCTTTGCCGTTACTTGAGCGGTTTTAATTCCAGAACCTCCTCTACCTTGAGTTTTATATTCATCTATATCTGTTTTCTTTCCATAACCATTTGCGGACATCACTAGAAGAGATGCATGCTGAAGGCCTTTAGGAATCACATCGGCAGCGATCACGTGATCATTTTTATCAAGTCTAATACCAATCACACCCGCTGCATTTCTTCCCATTTCTCTCACGCCACTTTCTTCGAATCGAATAGATTGCCCTTTCTTTGTAACAACAATAACATCATCATCTTTTGCAACAAAAGATACTGAGATTAATTTATCATTATCATTTAATTTTATAGCAATTAGGCCATTCCTTCTTACATCATGAAATGCAGACGCCTCCACTTTTTTAGACACACCTTGTTCTGTCACCATTATCAACGAAAGTTCCTTACCTTTAAGTTCTTTTGGCATTGGAAGTACAGATGTAATCTTTTCATCTGGCGCCATTGCCAAAAAGTTAATAATAGCTTTTCCTCGAGTTGCTCTTTTACCCTCTGGAAGTTCATACATCTTAATCTGGTAAGCCTTTCCTTTATCTGTGAAGAATAATATATCGCTATGAGCTGAGGCTCGAAGCAAATGAGTGACGAAGTCCTCCTCTTTTGTGTTTAGATCCACTACACCAACACCTCCTCGCTTTTGAGGTTTGTATTCATCGGGTGCTGTTCTCTTCACATAGCCCCCTTGAGTAAGTACAACAACAGAATCTTCATCTGGGACCAAATCTTCCATTGAGAAGTTCTTTGCCCCATGTTTAACCACTTTTGTTCTTCGGTCATCTCCGTACTTTTCTCGAATTTCTTGAAGTTCATTCTTAATCACCGCCAAAATTTTCTTTGGTGAGGCAAGCAAATCCTTAAGCTCTTTGATCAAAGCTTGTATAGCATTCAACTCATCTTCAATTTTCTTTCTTTCAAGACCAGCAAGTTTCTGAAGTCGCATTTCAAGAATTGCATTTGCCTGGAGTTCAGAAAACTTAAACACCTTCATAAGCTGAGCTCGTGCTTCATCTACGTCCTTAGACTTTTTGATAAGTTTAATAATCTCATCAATATGATCTAGCGCCTTTTTGAGTCCTAGCAAAATATGCTCGCGAGCTTCAGCTTTTCGTAAATCAAATTCTGTTCGTCTTTTAACTACAATCTGACGATGGGCAATAAATTCAACAAGAATGCTTTTTAGAGAAAGTGTTTGTGGAATACCATCCACGAGTGCAACCACGTTGAAGTGAAAAGTTTCTTCAAGTTGAGTATGCTTGTATAAATAGTTTAAAATATTTTGCGGATGTGCACCTGTCTTTATATCAATAGCAATTCGAATATCTTTTGCAGATTCATCACGAAGACCTTTTATACCTTCGATTTTTTTCTCACGCACAAGATCGGCGATTTGCTCAATCAGAGTTGACTTGATTACACGAAATGGAATTGATGTAATTATGATTTGAAACATTCCTGATTTTGTTTCGATAATTTCTGCTTCTCCACGAGTAAGCACTCCTCCGCGCCCGTGAGCATAGGCATGACGAATATCTTTTTCATTGAAAATAATTCCACCGGTTGGGAAGTCTGGACCCTTTACAAAGTTTGCAAGGTCATCATTGGTTGCATCGGTATTCTCAATAAGATGCACTGTGGCATCAAGCACTTCTCGCAAGTTGTGAGGAGGAATATTTGTTGCCATACCCACAGCAATACCAAGTGTTCCATTCAATAAAAGGTTTGGAACAACAGCAGGAAGAACTACTGGCTCTTTTTTTGTTGCATCGTAGTTGGGTCTGAAATCAACAGTTTCTTTTTCTATATCACGAAGAAGCTCAGCAGAAATTCTACTCATCTTTGCCTCAGTGTATCGATATGCAGCTGCGCCGTCGCCGTCGATAGAGCCGAAGTTTCCTTGCCCAATCACAAGTGGATACCGAGTTGCAAAATCTTGCGCCAGCTTTACCATCGCATCATAAACAGAAGTATCGCCATGTGGGTGATAGGAACCTAGCACCTCTCCAACCACAGTAGCAGACTTTCGTGTTTTGGCACTCGCAGTAAGATGCATTTCATTCATCGCAAAAAGAATTCTTCTGTGCACCGGCTTTAGACCATCACGAACATCTGGAAGAGCTCGAGATGTGATAACAGACATGGCATAGTCCAAATATGAAGAACGCATTTCTTTCGAAATGTTTTGAGGAATAACATTTATTCGCTCTGGATCTATAGCAGTCTGTTTCTCATTTTTGTAATCGTTTCCTTTGGGGGTTTTAGACATATGTAAGGTTTATCCGCACACTAACATACTTTTAACCTCTAGTTTAGTTATTTGTTTATATAGAATCTAGTAGGCAGTGGTAATCATTCTATGTGTTAGTGTGCGGATGAATTATATCAAAAAATGACCTCGAATGCAAAGAAGATTTGAGTAAAAATTAAGTAGAATTCAAACAGAATTCAGGCGGGTTTTGCTTCGCAAAACCCGCCTGAATCAAATCAATAGTAATAAATTTAATTAACTACAAACCTGAGTCTCTAACCTATCACACTTAATTATGGGAAGAGCTGTAGAATTAGGCCAACTTATATAACCACCATAAGGACCACATGATGTTGGAAGACTACACCTCGTGACACCATTAACTCTTGTACATACTCTTGCAGACGGAACACAAGTACAAACACTACTGAAATCTCCATTCTGATTATTATTTGCACAAAAATCTAGGCTTGTTGGACAAAGACCACTCAACTCCGTACCTTCAGCATTCCAACACACGGGATCATCACTATCTACACAATTAGTTAGTGTTGTAACCGTATGACAAGACCTCCCACCCCCTTGTCCACTCGTAATCCCCACAACCTCATCAAGAATATCATCTGTGGCACCTATAGGAATGCTAGAACTACTCGTGCGAAGAAATTCGTAATTTGTATCTACTCGTATCTTATTAAAATTAGGAATACTTGCATCCCCAGCGACAAAACCAATACTCTTCTTTACATAATTAGGACCAACTAAAATAGTCTCCGGTGTCTCCGCATACATAGCTACATATGTTCCATCAGATGAGGTGGCTGCTTTATAGCAAATGCTATCAGCATAGTTTTGGCGAGGGTGAACCGGTATAGAAGATAGATACTTGCCGTTAACTAAAATACCAGCAATATCATTAAACAATTTACATGAATCTGGTATTGATGCTTGGGCATTTACTTTTTTTATAGAAAACAAATTTAATTCACTAATTAAGTATGCCCCGTCTCTATTATCTACCAAATTAACTTTATTTATATTATCTAAAGCAGTAGGAGCGGTAAAGGTATACGAATTTTTATCACCAAAATACATTTCAGTGGCAATTTTAACATTTCTCATGTCCTCATTAATTTTTGCAGTAATTGCCTTATCTCTCGCACTTTGCATACTTGCTAAAACAACAGATGACAAAAAAGCAATAATTGAAATAACAACCAATAGTTCTACGAGCGTAAACCCTGACACCAATTTTGGCATGGTTTTTTTATTGCTATTGTTTACATTATTTAAAATAATTTTTTTTGTGCAAAACTTCCTTCTATTTAAAGACATCCAAAAAACAGTGCAATAATGCCAAATTTGGTGTGCGGGTAAACCCCTCGGATTTTTTTGTTTAAAAATATTCATTCTAAATCATTACAAAAATTATTTTTGACATCATGAAGAAAATAACAGCAATCATTACAAGCTCAAAATTTGCTGTGCCTTTACCTTTTGCAATCCCCTTTTTAATAAGAAAACCGGCCATGCCTTTTTGGGCAGATGTTTTTTCAAACTTTGTAAACCAATGAACTAAACCTTTTTTAGATTTTGACATAAATTTATCCGCACACTAACATGCTTTTAACCTCTAGTTTAATAATTTTTTATTGAAAAGACTAATAGGCAGTGATAATCTAACTATATGTTAGTGTGCGGATTAATTATAACACAAGAATTGAGTTATGAGTCAAGAGTTATGATGTGGATAACATGAATCGAGTTGTGAGTTATGAGACAAGAGTCAAAAATGAATATCAAACTTAGTGGCGAATTTTAACTTTGTTAAAATTCGCCATTTATAATTCTCAGCATCAAAAAGAAACTTAATTTACCCTAATTCCCTACCACTGTCTCAAGTTGCACTTCATTGTTTGAACCTTTTCCAAGACCAGTTCTAAATTCATTAATACTGTTTGTTACCTCATCAAATGATGCTTTCACTGTTGCTAACGGAGTAATGCCAGCTTCGAGCTCTTTTTGAGTATCTTTTGCAACAACACTAGCAACATTAATACGCCCAGGTAATGTACTGATCCAAATTCCGAAAACCATAAGAGTAATACCAAGAGATACACCAAATGCTAATGCTTTTTTATGATGCTCTGGTTTTTGATGAATTTTATTAAGTAAGTTTGTCATATATATTATATTGTAGCATTAAAATTTTATATTAGTAAGAGTATTCTCACCCCCAAATACAAACATCAGGAAAGTTTAT
>CAZTQI010000016.1:0-3884 GCA_964615805.1 uncultured Candidatus Saccharibacteria bacterium
TTACAAGCTCCGACGAGCTTGTTTTTTTATGCTATAATCATCTTATGAAGTTTTTGGCATCAGTGACCCTAGCTTTCATAATACTCAATATTATATTGTGTCCTATTGTGAATACTCACCTGAGCGGTCATGAAGGTTGTATGTCCTTGTTTGTAAATCATATAGATGATATGCAAGGTTTTCTCTTTGCTATGGTTAGTGTTTTTGTTTTTTCTATTTTTCTTATTTTTGTATTTGTTGGTGATTTATTTAATTTAAACATTTCTAATAAGTATTTTTTGTATATAATGAAAGTTATATTGCTGGATAAAACGAAAACAAACTGGCTTGCAATACTTTTCCACGCGCCTCCTTGTTTTAGATAATAAATATTATTATTTAAAATTTAATCTAATAAATTATGATGACCCATTATATGGAGCTTCTTGCTTCAAATCAGCCTTGGAATCTTATTATCTATATGGCAATACCTATAATACTCGCAGAAACAATTGCCATAACAGAATTGTATCTATTGTTAACACAAAAATTCAACGGGAATGTTAGAAAAGTAAATAAAATATCAAGTATTGCTGTTGGAATTTATTTTTTGATTATTTTCATTAATTTGTCTTTCACAGCGGCGATACCTCTTACATTAGGAGGTGGATGGAGAGGAATAGCTGATGTGTTGGCGGTTGGATTTTATCTTGTGGGGATTATTCCTCTTTTGGGCTTGAGTCTACTCGAGGTGAATATTATTAAGAGAAATAAATCAGAAGATCAAAAGCTAAAGACTCATGTTTTCTTCGTAGCTCTTTTCTTAGTTACGGCACACGTGGCAATGATATTTGGAATGCTTAACCCTGAAATTTTGGGGTATAAGGCCGATACGAATGTTGAGCCGATGAAGGGAATGCATGTGGAGATTGGTGAATAGTTTATAGTCGGTAGTTAGTGGTCGGTAGAGAAAACTCAATACAAAACGAGCGAGGCTGAAGGCTTCGCTCGTTTTCTGTAATTCAAAAATTATTACATTATTTATAAAATTTGAAATTAAAAATTGCAACATTATAACAAATAGTTAATTCCTAACTATTTGCTATAATGTTGCCATGACCCAAGATGAAGCTTTTGAAATTCTAAAAACAGGGAACAATGTCTTTATAACCGGTTCTGCTGGGTCTGGTAAAACACATCTCATAAACCGCTATATTGCTTTTTTGCGCGAACATAAGGTGGATGTGGCTGTTACAGCTTCCACTGGAATCGCCGCAACGCACATGGGTGGTGTCACAATTCATTCTTGGAGTGGGCTTGGTATAAGGGACACTTTATCTGAATACGATTTGGATTCTTTAGAGTCTCGACAGTATCTTTGGAAGCGTTTTGAAAATGTAAAAGTTTTGATAATTGATGAGGTATCGATGATGCATCATTTCCGTCTTGATATGGTGGATAGAATAATTCGCCATTTCCGAAGAAGTACAAAACCTTTTGGTGGAATACAAGTTGTGTTAGTTGGAGATTTTTTTCAGCTTCCCCCAATCTCACGCACAGGCGAAGCAGATGCACATTTTATATTTAAATCAGATGCGTGGAATGAGGCAGACTTTACAGTTTGCTATCTCACAACTCAATTTCGTCAGACCGATGATGCATACCTAACTGTGCTCAATGCAATTCGTGCCAATGATGTTGATGAAGATGCTCGTGAACATTTGAGAAAGAGGTATAAGAAAAAACCCGAGGTAGACATTGAACCAACTCGACTCTTCACACACAATGCAGATGTTGATAATGTAAATGAAAAAGAGCTTGATAAAATAAAAGGTGATGCTACAGAGTATGAAATGACAGGAAAGGGTTCGAAGAATCATGTTGAAATTTTGAAAAAACACTGTCTTGCACCAGATACTTTGCGGTTAAAAGTTGGAGCTAAAGTAATGTGTGTAAAAAATAATCCGGAAGGCAAATATGTAAATGGTACTTTAGGTATTGTGACTTCATGTGAAAGGTGGGAGGATCCGACGGTTCGGCTAGCAAATGGTTCAGAGCTAAAAATAGGAAGAGTTGATTGGCAGATTGCTGATGAGGATGGAAAAGTAAAATCTTCTATCAATCAGTATCCACTTCGCCTCGCATGGGCTATTACCGTTCATAAAAGTCAGGGGATGTCTCTCGACGCTGTGGAAGTCGATCTTTCGAAGTCTTTTGAAAAAGGGATGGGGTATGTGGCGCTTTCTCGCGTGCGTTCGCTCGCTGGACTCTCAATTTTAGGTATCAATGAAATGGCGTTTCAGGTTAATGACGAAGTTTTGGAATATGATGCAGAGCTTCGTGAACTTTCTAAAATTGCAAGAAAGGCATTGAAAGAAACTGACCCAGAAGCTCTCAAAAGAAAGCAGGATGCATTTATTGGAAGTATTTCTGATGTGAAAGTTAAAACAAAAAGTAAAAAACGAAGCACATACGATATTACAAAAGATTTCATTCTTACGCGTGTTCCTCTTGAGCAAATTGCAAAGGATAGAGATATGACAAAGGAAACAATTGTCAGTCACATAGAAAAAATAATTGAAGAGGATGAAACTTTGGATGTTTCATATTTGCTTTCTCATTTGGCAAAAAATAAAGTTGAGAAAATTAGAGATGCAATTTTGAGAGTGAAAGCGCTTTCAGACAAGGTGCTTCTGACGCCGGTGAAAGAGATTGTTGGTGATGATTCAACGTATTTGGATATTCGCCTGGTGAGACTTGTGATGCAAAAGGAGAAACTTATATAGTATAAAGTTAAAAGTATAAAGTTAAAAGTAGAATGCTTTACAGGTAAAATAATATATAATTAATATAATTATGAGAAAAATACTATTTACATTAAGTTTGTTTCTAATCACTTTCTCTTTTCACCTAGTAGATGCTCAAGAAAGTAAAAGCTATTACTATAAAAATTTTGATGTAAATATTACAGTACAAAGAGACTCAAGCTTTTTGGTAGAAGAGCGACAGTTATATTCATATCAGGATCGCTTCAACAAAGGGTTCAGAAATATTCCGCTTAAGGGTATTAGTGACATAACAGATGTTGAGGTTATTGATGGAACCACAGGAAAAAAACTTGAGTATTCTCCAAAAGTGCTAGAAAAATATAATGCTGCAAGCTGGGGGATGTACACTTTCTACAAGAAGGATGGGCAGATGAATATTGAATGGTATTACAATTTAGAGAATACAGATCATCTTTGGATAATAAAATACAAAGTTTACGGCGGAATTGGTTTCTATAAGGATCATGATGAGGTCTATTGGAATATATTTACAGATTATAATGTACCGATTAATTCCTCTGTGGTAAATATTAATTTACCTCCAAATAACTTTAGGGGATCAGATTTTCTGGCGACACCATATACGACATTAGATAGCAACAATGCAAAAGTTTGGCGTAATGAAAACGACCAAGCCTTTCAATACTTTTCAGCCGGACCCTTTGCTCCAAAACAGGCCTTTACGGTGGCGCTTGGGTGGCCGAAGGGTTTAATAAAACAGGAAGATTTTTGGAAATATTGGCTCTCCATAAACTGGCCATATGTTGTCTCTGGCATAATTGTCTTTCTTACAATAATCTTTCTTGCTATGTATTGGCTTCTTTCTGAAAAATTGAAGAAGGGTAAAGGCACAATCATTGCAGAGTATGAACCTCCTCATAATCTTCCACCTGCGATGGCTGAAATTATTGTTTCAGAAAGAAATACTCCTCGCGCTTGGGCAGCCACAGTTATCGATTTAGCAGTGCGTGGATATGTTCAGATAAAAGAAGATTCATCTAACGAGCTAGTGAATAAGCTGGGAAATAAAAATACAGTAATATAAAAATAATTAATTTTTATATAATAGAATTAAAG
>CAZTQI010000016.1:3894-10718 GCA_964615805.1 uncultured Candidatus Saccharibacteria bacterium
AAAATACAGTAATATATTTTCTAATACTATTTGTATTTCTTGCAATTGGTATCATAAACAACAGTGAACTAATTATTGCAATTTCTGGAGCTGTGATATTTATTTCCTTTTTTGTGATTTATGGAGTGGTAAGTTCTAAAGATTATGAGATATTTAGATTGAAGGGTTTCGAAGATGATCAGACACTACATGATTACGAAAAAGATTTCTTGAAAATAATTTTTCGAATAGAAAGTTTTTCAACCTCGAGAATGAAAAAGGCATCACCATCTGTAAAAGAAAAGATGTACAAAGATATGGTAGAACTTAAGAAAAATTTGAGTAAAGAAATTTCATCTGACGAGGCCTCTGCATTTGATGTGCCGTTTTCAAATGTTGGTAGATACAACGCAATCTATTCAATTCCAGTTGTTCTAATATTTCTTTCATTTTTTGTTCTTCAGTTAATGGGTGAATATGCTAAATATATATTAATGATATTTGTAACTATCTGGTCAATTGTGACTTCATATTATTTTATAAAATTTAATCCTAGGCTTTCAAAAAAAGGTAGAGTCCTTAGAGAAGAATGGCTTGGATTTAAATTGTACCTTGAGACAGCAGAGAAATATCGAATGCAGAATTTGACTCCAGAAATATTTGAAAAATATCTTCCATATGCAATCATTTTTGGTGTTGAGAAAAAATGGGCAAAAGCTTTCGAGTCTATTGTTACCACAGAACCAGCTTGGTATGGACACGCAAGAACTCTTAATACAGCATCTCTACATTCTTCTGGTGCTTCAGGTTTTTCAGCATCTGCATTTTCATCTTCGTTTAGTTCAAGTTTCTCATCAGCTTTTTCATCTTCTGGTGCCGGCAGTGGCGGTGCTTCCGGTGGAGGTAGTGCTGGCGGAGGAGGAGGCGGTGGTGGAGGGGGAGCGAGCTAAGAGTAAGTCAAAAGTCAAAATTGTAATTCAAAACTATTTAAGTAAAGACTCTACCTTCGGTGAAGTCTTTAACTTTTGAATTTTTACTTTTAATTTTGACTTTTGCCTTTTAACTTTTGAATTATTATAAAGCTGTTAATAACTTCGTTTGCATTTTATTTTCTTGTGATATAATTAATCTATAAGCTCGAATGAGTTTTTGAGATAAATAATTTTTTGGTCCGACGTCTGAAAAATTATTAATCTGAAGTCTGGATTAAAAAAATAAATGGTCGATACGTTTATGCTTTTAGTCCAAAGACCAGTTTCTCGTTTGATAGATATTAAGAATCGACTCTATCCACAGGTGGATAGAGTCGATTCTTTTGATGGTTGAGTTATCCACATATTTAGAAAAAAATACTCAATATATGTACCTAAAAAGAGAGATTATATGTTATAATTTATAAGTAAATGTTTTTGAAAGACCCCACTTTTTTTTCAAATAGTGATAAAACAAACCTAATTAAAAGTAGGAATATATTTAGCAATAATACAAATATTTTTTTCACTTTTACTAAATTAATTTTTATATTTTTGTTCCTAGTTGGTGGCCTATTTTTTAAGGCTTCTGCAGAAGAAAATGAAATTATTGCTTCAACGAACATTGAAGCATTTCCTGCTTCTGAAAGTACAAATCCTGATACTGAGTCAGGTTCAAGTGTTGATCCTAGCCCATCAAATTTAAATCAAGAAGTAATTATTGACAGCGATCAACCAGAGAATGAGTCAAATAATGATAGCGTAAGTGTTTCTGCTGATTCTGAAATTGTGAGCGTGGAACTAGAACCTGTTTCTACAACCACATCAAGTTCGATCTCAGATGCTATAATATCAACATCGACTGAAGTGACTACGACTGATATTGAATTATTAAATTCAAGCACTACATCAAATTCCACTACAACATCAGATACAAATATTCAACCCTCAACATCAACATCATCTACGGATTTTGATTTCGATGATGTTGAAGTGTCCACCTCGACTTCAAATTTTTCTACAACAATAGAGACTGAATCTTCAAATCAATCAGATGATTCAGATGTTTTGAATTACTCGACTTCGACAATTGATGTCTCTGAAAATTTATCCACTACAACACTTCCGACAATTATTGAGCAATTAAGTTTGAATGGAAAAACAGTAATTGTCTCTGCAACAGATGAGCAAGAATTATTAGCACCGATGACAAATGTTCCTGTGAGGACAGAGATACCAGAATTATTTTTGGTAGGTCAAGAAGATCAAATTAAAATTAAGTGGGCGAACAATGAAAATCAAGAAATGGTTTTCGAAACTTTTGATGAAGATGGTGATGGTTACATAGATCATGTAAGTTGGATAGTGCCACACTTGTCAACTCAGACTTTTGAAATTATTTTTATCTCAAATGCATTATTGCTAGATGGAGATAAAAATATAATAGGAGATGTTTATGATAGTACAAGATTTCATGATGGAAATTATTTAGCTGTAATTGATGGTCAGTATGTTCGTGTTACTTTTGAAGAACTTCTGGATAGTACAAGAGACATTACTCTTTATGCAAAATCGACCACTCCTGGAGAATCAGCGACTATTGAGGTGTATACATTGGACGGTCAGTTGGTGGCTACATTTTCAAATATCGATACTGATGGTAAATATCGAGTAATTCTTTCAGGACTTCAAAACCCAACAGGTACTTTTGATTTAAAAATAATTGGAAATGTACAGATTGATCAAATTATTGACCCGCCCGCAAACGCATACTGGGTAGGAGGATCTGGAAATTGGTCAGATGCTGCGAATCACTGGGCGACTGTTTCCGGAGGAACACCGGGGGCTGGTAACTTACCAGATTCAACAAGTAATGTTTTTTTCTATGCTAACTCAGGAGCTGCAACAACTATTGTAACAATAGACACAGATGCAACAGTTGGTTCGTTTACTGTCGGTGGGTACTTAGGGACAATTGTTCAGAATGCAAATGTAACAGTTACGAATTCAGGTGGCGGATCAGGTGCGTATTCTCAAACATCAGCTGCTACATTTACCGCAAATAATCCTGCTGTAAATACTTTTTCTACGACTGGTAGTTTTTCAGTAACCGCCGGAACATTTAAGAGATATATAGGAGCTGGAATAAATACAGACCCGTACCTTATATATGATGTATATGGACTACAAGGAATACGAACAGGTGCTACAGGACTTTCAAGCTCATACAAATTAAATAATGATATTAATGCAAGCATCACATCTCTTTGGAATTCAAATACAGGATTTATTCCAATTGGAGATAACACAACGAGCTTTACTGGAAATTTCGACGGTAACAATAAAGCAATAAGCGATTTGGTAATAAATTCTACAACAATAAACTATGTAGGACTTTTTGGTTTTTCTGCTGGAACAATTTCAAATGTGAGTCTTTCAAATTTATTAATTACAGCAACAAGTACTGTGGGTACAAATGGATCTCATGGTGCAGATGGATTAAATCAAGCAAGTCCAACTGCTGGTGTGGCTGGTGGAGCTTCTACTGCAGGGGGTACACTATATATAGGAGGCTTAGCTGGGTATAGTGTTGGAAATATCACAAATAGTTCTGTTACTGGGTCAGTGATTGGTGCTGGAGGTGCTGGAGGAAATGGAGGAAATGGAGGAAATGGCGGAAATTCAACTGGTGCAAACACAGGTGGTGCAGGAGGTCAGGGTGCAGGAGGAGGAACTGGTGGATCAATATATTCTGGAGGTCTGGTCGGCTATTCTGCTCTAGATATTACAAATTCAAACTCGACTGCGAGTGTTGTGGGTTTTGGTGGAAATGGTGGAAACTCAGGAAATAATGGAAATGGTGGAAATAGTGTGAGTGGTATTGGCGGTAATGGAAGCTGGAATGCAGGTGGGGCTTCAGCAGGTGGGGCAAGCTATACTGGTGGACTGGTTGGTTGGTATAACTCTGGCATAATTTCAAATTCTTTTGCTACAGGTTCTGTGAATGCCCGAGGTGGTGCGGGAGGAAATGCTGGTATATCAGGAAATGGTGGAGCAGGTGGAGGAACTGCACTTGGGGGTGCATCTGCATTAGGGAGAGCTGGAGGTGCGGGTGGTATTGTGTATGCAGGAGGACTTGTAGGAAATAATAACGGTGTTATACAAAATAATTCTTATGCTACGGGAAATGTAATTTCAAATGCTGGCGTAGTTGGGATAAGTTCAGCTGGAAGTAATGGTGGTACAAGTGGCGCCACAAATACAGGTACAGCAGTTGCGGGTGGAGCAGGTGCTATTGGTGGAGCAGGTAACTTAAGTTATGCCGGAGGTTTGGCTGGTCAAAATACAAATTATATTTCGGACTCTTATTCTACCGGAAGTGTAATATCAATAGCATCGGCAGGTGGGAACGGATCAAACGGTGGAAACGGAGGAAATGCAACAACAACTTCGACTGGTACCGGAGGTGTAGGTGGTGCAGCTGGAGGAGGTGCTACTGGCGCTGTAGCGTACGGTGGAGGATTGGTCGGATTAAATTCGGGGATTATTACAAACTCACATTCAAGTATTGGAGCTGTTACTGTTACTTCAGGAAATGGTGGTACTGGTGCAACTGGTGGATCTGGCGGAGGAAAAGGGACAGCGGGTGGAGCAAATGGAGCTGGAGGAGCATCGGGAAACGGAGGTGTTGCTGGTATTGCCTACGCTGGAGGACTTGCGGGGTATAGTTCAAATAATATTTTAAATAATTCATATTCTAGAAATAGTGTAAGTGCGACAGCAGGAAATGGAGGTAGTGGAGGAAATGGTGTGGCGGGTATGGGGGGATTAGCTGGTCTTGCGGGTGGTAATGCAGCTGCATCCGGAGTTTTATACTTGGGGGGTATTACTGGATACAATGGGGCACTGATTTCAGACGCATCATATGAGGCGGACACTTTGATTGGTACAGCAGGAAACGGAGGAAATGGTGGAAATGGAGGAGTGGGTGGAAGCTCCACAATTGGTGGAGCTGGAGGTGCAAGTTCTGCTGGTGCGATTGTTTATGCTGGAGGAATTGCAGGATACAACATTGGTATTGTAGAAAACTCAACTGCAAGTTCAAGTATTACTGCCAATTCAGGAAATGGAGGAAATGGTGGAAACGGAGGAGTGGGGGGCAATGGCGTAGGCGCTATTGGTGGAGCGGGAGGAGCTGGTGCTGTTGGGCAATCGAGCGGTTATTTATATGTTGGTGGACTCATTGGCGCCAGTGTTATTGGAAATATTTCAAATTCTTCTTCATATGGATCCGTTTCTTCAACTGCTGGAATTGGTGGGCTAGGAGGAAACGGAGGAAATGGAGGAAATGGTGCAGCGACTTTTGCTGGTGGAGCTGGAGGTGCAACAGCTTCTGGTGGAGCTGGTGGGCACAACTATACTGCAGGTTTTATAGGCTATTTTCAAGTTGGAAGTATTACAAATTCTTCTTCAACATCTGATGTTTCTGCTACGAGTGGGGCTGGAAATAATGGAGGAGTAGCGGGTAATGGAGGAAATAGTGGATCAGGTGCTGCTGGAGGAGCGGGAGGTGCTGGAGGAGCGGGAGGTGCTGCAGGGACTATGTATGCTGGTGGTTTTGTTGCGTATAGTCAAGGTATTATTAACGGCACATCATTTTCAACGGGAGATGTATTTGCTTCTGCTGGTCAAGCTGGTAATGCTACAAATGGTGGTATTGGAGGGACAACTACAGCAACTTTTGCAGGCTCAGCTGGTATTGGTGGTATTGGGGCCATTGGTGGAGCCGGGGGAGCATCTTTTGTTGGAGGGTTTGTGGGGCAACATAGTGGAAGTATTAGTGACTCATATTCAACAGGTTCTGTAAGTGCAACATCTTCAAGTGGAACAAATGGAAGTATGGCTGGATCGGGGGGAGACGGTTCTCTGGGAGGGACATCACACACAGGAGCACTTGGTCAATTGAGTGGTAACGGAGGAGCGGGTGGTGCTAATTATGTGGGAGGTTTTGTGGGATATAATCATCAGGCGGTACTCTCTAACTCATACGTAGATAATCTCAATGGTTCTGTGGTTGGAATTGGAGGAAACGGAGGAAATGGAGGAGTTGGAACAGCTGGGTCTCTGGGTGGTAGTACCGCGGTTGCAGGAACCGGAGGAACCGGAGGAAATGGTGGAGTTGCGGGTCTCTCGTATGTTGGAGGATTGGTAGGTCTCAATTCAGTAGCAGGAATTATTCAATCAAATTCTCATGCAAATATTAGTGTGACAGCAAGGGCTGGTAATGCAGGAGCGGGTAGTGTTGGAGGAAACGGTGGAAGTCGAGCGGCTGGAGGAGCAGGAGGTAGTGGTGCGTCTGGTGCTGCTGGAAGTGTTGCGCTTGCGGGAGGACTTGTCGGAAATAATTCAGGAATTATATCTGGTTCATACGCTTCAGGTAACGCAACAGCGACCGCTGGAAACGGAGGAAGTGATGGTGCTGGAGGAAATGGTGGAAGTGGATCAACTGCGGGAGCGGGAGGAGCGGGAGGTGGAGCTGTATCTGGTGCAGCTTTAAGTCAGGGAGGTGCTGCGGGAGCAGGAGGATTGGTTGGATACAATACTGGATCTGGAAGTATACAGGAAGGATCTTACGCAACAGGAAACGCAATTGCTATTGGAGGAAATGGAGGTGCAGGTGCAAATGGTGCAAATGGCGGTTCTGCAACTGCTGGTGTTGGTTCACCTGGTATTGCTGGAAAAATCGGCTCTGCAGGTGGTGTTGCATATGCTGGAGGTTTGGCTGGTTATAACACTATGATTATAACAAGCGATGTGTATTCGACAGGAAATGCATCATCTACTGGTGGAAACGCAGGAGCGGGAGGTGCTGGT
>CAZTQI010000017.1:0-5712 GCA_964615805.1 uncultured Candidatus Saccharibacteria bacterium
AAAATGCGATGCTTAAAATGTTTGAGGAGCCAACAGAGAATACTCACTTTTTTATAATAGTTCCATCAACTTCATTTTTTATTGATACTTTGCTTTCGAGAATGGTTGTTTTAGAAAACAACATAGAAGACAAAAGTGAAAAAACTTTGAACGCAAAAGATTTTTTGAAGAGTACCTATCCTGAGCGGTTAAAAATGATTGAAAAGTTTTTAAAAGCATTTAAGGATAATAAAGAAGGGAAGTCGGTGGCGAATAATTTTTTTAGTGAAATTGAAATTTTACTTGCGAAAGATGTGAAGGGGAATAAGGATGCGCTTGAAAAACTTCTCGAGATTAAGGAATATATTTTCGACACTTCGTCTTCACTCAAAATTTTACTTGAGACTCTAGCTTTGGTCTTGCCGGTTTACTAATTCGTATTGTCATTCTTGTGAAGTCGGGGTGGGACCCGACTGCAAGACCGGAGGTTGACGAGCCGAGGTGTGGCCAGAAGATTTTTCAGCAGAAAAATACTTGTGACAATGCAGGAATCCAGTCTTATATCTGAATTTTACAAAATCTTTCTCGGTATAAGTTTTGTGTCGCACGGATATTTTTCTGCTGAAAAATTCCTCGAGCTCGCGCCGTCGCGCTCGCTAGGCTCCCCAAAACTTACACCTTCGACAATTTTGTAAGTTATATGCCACTGTTTTTTTTGATAGTTGGAGGGCTGTATTTTTTTTGCGTAAAAAATACAGACGGTTGGATTGGCCCCGCAAAAACGACTCTGCTGAGCTCGTTTTTGCGGGGCGAGTTGCAATTCGCATTTCACACTAGAACATTTACAACATCTACAACAATTAGAACGTTACGATCCATGTACTTTTTCATATTTTATGATATATTCCAAATTAGAAAGGGGTAGCAAATGGCCAAAAAGCGTATGAAAAAATGCGGGCCATCTAGACGCCCGAAGAAAAAAACTAGAATGATGCCTCAGTGTGAGTTTAGTATTCATGAAGGTCTCAGAAACACTTTGTTGAGAATCAGTAGAGATAAAGGAGAGTCTGGTCAAGACAGGTTTGAACGAATTTTTTCAGGAAATTTCTTTCGGCCATCATGGTTTGTGGGGATCAGGCGTGCGACGAAGCACGAGGATTTTCATGAAGGTACGGACTTTTTTGTTATTACACAGGGATACGGAGAAATTCGGTTTGATGTGAAGTCATCGTTTTACTATTTCGACAAACAAAGAGAGGTTCAAGAAACTTTGCCTATTTTTGTTTGGAGTATAGTCATTAAGACTCATATTTCTGATGAAGAAATCCGTCGGCTTGTTTTTTCAAAATGTGAAACCCATATCGCTCGTTTGAAACGATGTCCAAATGGGAAGATTTGATTCGCGCACAGCATAGAGCCTGTGCGCTTTTTTTCGAACCACATTCATTCTCATAGCTCTGCTATGAAGATGAATGTGGTGAGTGGAAAGGGGGTCGGGTGAGCTTGGGATGGGACCCAAGTGCAAGGCCGGAAGCTGGCGAGCTGAGGCGTGGTCAGAAAATTTTTCAGCAGAAAAATATTTGTGACATACTCTAGTTTTCACCGTGGAGGAGAGCAGACGAAGTCGTTGAGAACCGAGAGGGTCTCAAAATGAAGACTCCTCGTCAGCTTTCTGCGAGGGGCTTCATTTTTTTGGCTTTGTCTGTTAAAATGAGACTAACACTATTAAACTATGGAGTGGTGAGTATTGTCATCCTAGCGAATACGGGTATCCATGTTCTGAATTTCAGACCGGATTCCTGCCTCCGCAGGAATGACATAAGATTATTTAAAAATTTGTGCTTAAAAATTAAAAATTATTCAAAACATTTATGGCATACGACTTTTCACAATTAAAGACTAGAATTAAGGACACAGAAGATTGGCTAAAAAAGGAACTCACAGGAATTCGAACTGGACGAGCAAATATGGCCGTTCTTGATACTATACAAGTAGAAATGTATGGCTCATATATGCCAGTAAATCAGCTTGCGAATATTTCACTTGAAGATGTGCGAACCCTTCGTATTGCTCCTTGGGACAATACAGCTTCAAAAGCAATTGAAAAAGCTATTGGTAATTCTAATCTCGGACTTTCCACCGCTGTTGACGATAAAGGTATCAGACTTTTCTTCCCTGAGCTTACTGGAGAGAGAAGGGCGATGCTTGTGAAGGTTGCAAAGGAAAAAATGGAAGATGCTCGTGTGGCGCTTCGAAAAGAGCGCGAGGCGGCCTGGAGTGATGTTCAAGCTAAAGAGAAGGAGGGTATGATTTCAGAGGATGACAGATTTCGAGCGAAGGAAGAGATGCAGAAATATATAGATGAAGGAAATAATAATCTTGAAGCCTTGTTTGTGAAAAAGGAACAAGAAATTCTAAATTAAATGTCAATCGTACTATTTATCATTATATTGGCAGTGCTTGTGTTTGTTCATGAGCTCGGTCACTTTTTGATTGCAAAAAAAACAGGCGTACGTGTGGATGAGTTTTCTGTTGGTTTTCCTCCAAGACTATTTTCTTTTAAAAAAGGGGAGACTTTGTATTCATTGAATTTAATTCCTTTTGGTGGATATGTAAAAATTTTTGGGGAGGATCCAAATGAGGAGACAAAAGCTGGTCCAGATTCAAAGCGGAGTCTAACGAATAAACCTAAGTATATTCAGGTAGCTGTTTTGCTTGGTGGAATATTTTTCAATATTCTTTTTGCTTGGCTACTCATATCAATAAGTTTGATGTCTGGGTATAAGATGCCTGTGGATTCTGCAAACTATCCTGTAACAAATGCAAAAATAACTGTTCTTTCGGTGCTTGAAAATTCTCCAGCAAAAAAAGCGGGGCTTACAGCGGGCGATCAGATAATTTCATTAGAAGGTGGAGCATTGATTTTGACTCCGCTAGAGGTTTCAGAAGTTCAAAAATTTATTTCAGAATCAAATTCGAAAATTCAAATTACTTACGAGAGCGGAAATCAAATTAAGACAGTTGATGTAGAGCCTTCGTTAAATGTAGCGGGGGAGAATAGAGCGATCGGAATTTCAATGTCTAAGGTAGGAGAGGTGCATCTGCCATTCTTTAGTGCTTTTTGGGAGGGTGCAAAATTAACTTATGAAGTTACTGTTCAGACTTTCGTATCGCTCATTGATTTTTTTGGGAAAGTATTTAGAGGTAAAGCAGATGTTTCGCAGGTAAGTGGGCCGGTGGGTATTGCAGGGCTTGTGGGGGATGCATCTGTGTTTGGGTTTATATATTTGCTTGGATTTACAGCATTTATATCTATCAATCTTGCTGTTATAAACTTTATGCCATTCCCTGCGCTTGATGGAGGAAGAGTGTTTTTCATTATTGTTGAATCGATAATTCGAAGACCTATATCCACAAAATTTTTAAATTTTGTTAATGCTTTAGGATTTATCCTTCTGATGTTGCTTATGCTTTTTGTAACATATTACGATATAGTTAAGTTGTTCTAGCGAACAGAGTTATGAGTTAAGAGTCAAGAGTTATGAATGAAGGACTAATACATACACATGAAGAGGTGGAAAGAAAGGAAAAGGAAATTCTTTCTCATGAAAGGAAGCCTGTAACTATTTTGCAACTTCAAATGGCCTTGGCCGAGGAATTATATGAAGCTGATCACGGAGGAGTTCGACCAGACATTGAAACAAGAGAAGGTAGAAACACTATATTAGAATATTGGGACAGCTTGGGGTACTCTTTGTTATTTAGAAATTTAGTTGATGGAAAAACAATAATTGGTGAGGAACCCATGGAGATTACTTTAGAGGAGTTGAGGAGGATGAAGGGGTAGATAGAGGCATGAAATAAGAGTTATGAGCTATGAATAAACTGCACATGAAGATGTGTGGTTTTTTGAATTTCTCATGACTCTTAACTCTTAACTCATTATTCTTCAGGTGGTCTTTGACCATACCTGCTTTTTCGAGTAAAATACCCACATATGAAGCAATCAACACTTTTTACTAAGACCCGTAAAGAAGCCCCAAAAGACGAGGTTTCTAAAAATGCTCAACTACTTATTCGAGCCGGATACATACACAAGGAAATGGCGGGAGTATATTCATTTTTGCCACTCGGACTTCGAGTTATTAAAAAGATTGAAAATATAATTCGTGAAGAAATGAATATGATTGATGGGCAGGAAATTTCAATGACCGCTCTACAAAATCCAGAGGTGTGGAAAAAAACAGATAGATGGGATGATGATAAAATGGATATTTGGTTTAAATCAAAACTTGTTACCGGTGCAGAAGTGGGAATTGCCTGTACACATGAGGAGCCTATAACAAAAGTATTATCTGAATATGTTAATTCCTATAAAGATATGCCAAAGTATGTTTATCAATTTCAAGTCAAGTTTAGAAATGAATTAAGGGCTAAAAGTGGAATTATGAGAGTTAGAGAATTTCTTATGAAAGACCTTTACTCTTTTAATATTAACGAAGTAGAGTTTAGGAAATTCTATGAAATATGCGCAGATTCATACATGAAAATATTTAATCGAGTAGGCTTGGGGGATTGCACTTTTCGAACTCTTGCACCGGGTGGCTCTTTTACCACTGGGTTTACTGACGAATTTCAAACTCTTTCTAAAGCAGGAGAAGATATTATTTATGTTGATAAAAACAAAAAATTAGCTATCAATAAGGAAATATGTACTGATGAAAATATTGCAATGCTCGGTCTCAAAAGAGAAGATCTCGTTGAAGAAAAATCTATTGAAGTGGGAAATATTTTTCCACTCGGTACAAAGTATTCCGATGCTCTAGGTTTAAAAATAAAGGATGAAAATGGAAACGAACAGTCTGTGGTTATGGGTTCATATGGAATTGGACTTGGGCGATTAATGGGAACTATCGTGGAGGTGCTTTCAGATGAAAAGGGAATCGTTTGGCCCGAGACTGTTGCTCCATTTAAAATTCATTTAATTTCCATAGGAGCAGATGAAAAAGTTCTCGAGGAAACAAAAAGAATTTATGATTTATTTAAATCGAAAAATATTGATGTACTTTGGGATGATCGAGATGCCCGCCCAGGTGAAAAATTTGCGGATTCTGATTTAATTGGAATTCCTTATCGTGTTGTCATATCAACAAAAACAATTGAAGCAAATGTTTATGAATTGAAAAGCCGAAAAGAGGAAAATGCTGAAATGGTGACAGAAAGCGAGTTGTTTGCTAAAGTTGCATAAAATGAAAAATTATCTTGAAAAAATTAAGCAAATGATGTCACATGACATCGGTATTGATCTTGGGACTGCAAATACCCTTGTTTATGTGCGTGGAAAGGGGATCATACTAAACGAACCCTCGGTTGTTGCTGTGAATCAAAAAACTGGGCAAGTGGTAGCTGTGGGAATGGAAGCTAAGCAAATGCTTGGTCGAACACCTCCTCATATCGTGGCAATTCGCCCTCTTGTCGATGGTGTGATTTCTGATTTTGAGGTTACAGAAGAAATGATTGCATATTTGATAAACAAGGCTCAAAGGGATGAAAAGAAAATGCTCGGACCAAGAGTTGTTGTGGGAATTCCTTCTGGTGTAACAAATGTTGAGAGTCGTGCTGTGCGAGATGCCACAAGAAATGCCGGTGCTCGTGAGGTTTATGTGGTGGAAGAGCCGATGGCAGCAGCTATTGGAATTCGTTTACCTGTGCAAGACCCAGTTGGAAGTATGA
>CAZTQI010000017.1:5722-10403 GCA_964615805.1 uncultured Candidatus Saccharibacteria bacterium
GATATTGCTGTTATTTCACTTGGTGGTATTGTTCGCTCAAGAAATTTAAAAGTAGCTGGTGATAAATTAAATACTGACATAATTGGTTATATCAGGAGTGAGTTCAAAATTTTAATTGGAGAAAGAACTGCAGAATCTATTAAAATGGCAATTGGTAGAGTTATTCCTGGGCAAGAAACTTTGGAAGCTTCTGTGCGTGGAAGAGATTTGGTGACAGGTCTGCCAAGAGAGGTGATAATTACCGACTCCGACATACGTGAGGCGATGGCTCAATCGATAGACACGCTTATTGAATCTACAAAAGAAGTTCTTGAGACGACACCTCCAGAAATTCTTTCTGATATTATGCATAGGGGAATTCACTTAACTGGTGGAGGAGCACTTATTCAAGGTTTGGATGAATTACTTTTTGAATGTTTAAATATTCCAATTCACATTTCTCCTGATCCGCTCACAGCTGTTGCTCGTGGAACTGGTATAATTTTAGAGGATGTTGATAAATTTAAAGACGTTTTAATTCAAACAGACGATGACTTACCTCCGACCAAGTAGCAATCGCGATCATTCATCGCGAAAAATGAAGATTGCTTATGGAGTATTAATAGGTATTGTGCTCCTTGGTTTTTTGTTTAATCAACTAGCTTTTTGGATTGGTGGTCCGATATGGAAGATTAGAGAAGTTGTATCTGGTCAGATAATATCGACTGTTTCATATTTTAAATCAAAATCTTCCCTTCAGTATGAAAATGATTTTTTAAAGAAAAAGCTAGATGAAAAAGATGCGGAAATAATTATTGTAAAAAATCAATCTGATTTATATAAACAACTCGATTCATACATTTCATTAAAAGATGTTGGCGCAAACGAATCTATTGTTCGAGTTGTCTCTCGGCCTCCACAAACACCGTTTGATGTTTTAGTTATAGAGGCAAATGATAAAGATATAAAGGCAGGCCAGAGAGTATATTTTGCTGGTATCCCTGCTGGTGTTGTGGAGTCGAGAACTGGCTCCTATGCAAAAGTCTTTCTCTTTTCAAACCCAGCTTCCCAATTTAGGGTGCTTGTGGGCCAAAATAAAATTGAGGCTGATGCGAAAGGAAAAAGCCAAGGAAATATATATTTAATGCTTCCAAAAAATGTTGATGTTAAAACGGGAGATACTGTATATTTAGCTGAAGGAACCGTGCCGATAGGAACAGTTTCTCAAGTAGACAATAATACATCAACATCGTTTATTGATGTTTATGTGAAAATGCCTTTTTCTCCTTCGAGGGTAGATTGGCTAACGGTGCAAAAGGAATAAAATGCACGTTCTAAATGTTGTAAATGTTCAAAATGTTCTAAAGGAAAGGAATACGAGAATATAAATATATAAGCTAAAATAACACTATCTTCAATTAACTGATCCGCATTTCTGTCATCCTCGCGAATGCGGGGATCCAGGCCCTGAATTTTCAGACTGGATTCCTGCCTCCGCAGGAATGACAATCCAGTGAAGATTAAATAAAAATTAACATACTGCTATGAAAAGAATTATAACAACTCTGATATTAATTTTAAGTATCTATTTACTACCTTGGTGGCTAACTTTTTTTGCGCTATGTGTTTGTTTTTTCTTTTTTGATATATTTGTCGAAGGAGTCGTTGTTGCTCTCTTTCTCGATTGGCTCTACGCTCCAAATTTTTACTATTTTCCAAGCTTTCACTTTACTCCCGTTTTAGCTTTGGTTTTGTGTATCTTTGTGCCCATAGTGAAGAAGAGACTACTGATATAATTTTTGTTATACTACTCCTACAATGCTTTGGAGGAAGTCTAAAAAACGTCTATATAGCGACATCGCGCCTGATGAGATTTTTCTTGATGCTGCAAACTTGCCAGATTTTGACCAAAATCAATTTGAAGGAAGAATCGAAAAACCAATTTCCTCAAGAGCGCTTTTTATACTAGGTTTGAGTTTTTTTATAATTGGAGGTTTGTACATGTATCGAATTGGATATTTGCAAATTGCTCAAGGTAAAGAATTTTTACAAAGAAGTGAAAACAATCGTCTTCATCATGAAATTGTTTTTTCTGAGCGAGGTGTTATTTCTGATCGAAATGGAGTTCCTCTTGCAAGTAATATTCCACAAGATAATGTATCTGATTTTCCAAAACGTGAATACATAAAAGAAGGAGGTTTTTCACTTTTACTTGGTTATGTAAAATATCCATCTAAGGATAAAACTGGTTTTTATTATAAAGAAGATTATATAGGTTTTGGTGGTATTGAAAAATATTATAATGATTTACTAAAAGGAACTAATGGAAAGAAGCTTACAGAAACAGATGCGCTTGGAAAAGTAACTTCGACAAGTGTTTTAGAGCCACCAAAACATGGTCAGGAATTAAAACTAACAATCGATAAAGGTGTACAAGCAAAAATGTATGAAATTATTGCAAAACTTTCAAGAGATTCGGGTTTTGACGGAGGTGCAGGAGCAATAATGGATGTGAACACAGGAGAGATATTGGCAGTGACATCATATCCTGAATATGATTCAAACGTCATGACCGATGGGCAAGACTCGGCTGTTATAGGTGCATATTTTAAGGACAAGAGGAATCCTTTCATAGAAAGGGCAATTGATGGATTGTATACTCCGGGGTCTATTGTTAAACCATATATGGCTATTGCAGCATTAGAGGAAAATATCATTTCACCATATAAGCAAATATTAAGTACTGGTTCTATTAGTATTCAGAACCCATATGACAAAACACAAAAAACTGTTTTTAAGGACTGGAAGGCGCACGGATGGGTGGATATGCGTCATGCAATTTCTGTTTCATCCGATGTATACTTCTACTCTATAGGTGGTGGATACGCAGATCAAAAGGGATTAGGTATTGCAAATATTGAAAAATATATGAGAGTTTTTGGTTTCGGCCAGCCGTTGCCAGATTCTTTTTTCTCAAGTAAGGCTGGTCAAATACCAAACCCTGAATGGAAGGCTAAAACCTTCCCAACAGATTCAGTGTGGAGACTTGGAAATACTTACCACTCTTCGATTGGTCAATATGGATTTCAGGTTACTCCAATGCAGGCTTTACGTGCTGTTTCTTCTATCGCCAATAACGGGAAATTACTTTCTCCTGTTATATTAAAAGATACTACAGCAGAATCAAAACCTCAAGAAGTTCCCGTTAAAAAAGAGAATATACAAATTGCAAAAGAGGGGATGCGTCTTTCTGTGACAGAAGGGGCGGCAAAGGGTTTGAACATGGAAGCACTTCATGTTGCTGCAAAACCAGGTACAGCCGAGCTTGGAGTTAAAAAAGATTTTGTGAACTCTTGGGTAACTGGTTTTTTCCCTTATGAAAATCCAAAATATGCTTTTGTTGTAATGATGGAAAGGGGATCTGTGAAGAATACTATTGGAGGTGTGTTTGTAATGAGAACCCTATTGGAATGGATGTATGCGAATACGCCGGAATACGTGAAGTAAGTAGAAAGTAGAAAGTTGAAAGTATAAAGTGACATAAAATACAGAGCGAAGCGACAATTTTTTATGTCATCCTCGCGAATGCGGGGATCCAAGTTTGAATTCAAAATAAAAACCGCTCGCCAGAAATTCTGGTGAGCGGTTTGGGTTAAAGAACGTATTTTTAGTCAATCAAGCCAGCGGCAGCGAGCTTGTCCCGGCACTCCTTGATTGACTTGGTACCAAAATTGGGGATCATATACAGATCATCAATCACTCCGTGCAGGTCACCAATGGTCTTGATTTTGAATCTCTTGGCGTTAGTGACCGCGTTGTACACCTTTGTAGAAAGGCCAAGGAGCTCCAACTTCATTTTTCGGGTAGATTCGACGTCACCCCATTTTTTTCTCGACTTTTTGGTCGGGGTTTTCACGACAGGTTTTTTGCCGTTTGCCTTGTCGGTGACTCGAACAATGACCTCGGGTAAGGCATCGATCGGCTCACTACTTAGCGACACGACAGGTACGTGACCTTTTTGAAACATCCCTCTTTTCTTCTTGAAGTATGGGGTCAAGTAAGCCACCAGTTCTGCGTGGTCACGGGCGGTTAATCTTATTGTTCGCATTTTTCTGCTTGTTTGGTTTGATTTTTTTGGGACTCTCCCGTTAAGATAATAGCATCATTTATGATATATGTCAACAAGTGTTGTAAAGTGTGTACAGATAAAGATTGAGAGTTTTGTATTCAACAACTATAACATTAGAACAATTTTAACATCTATAACAATCTTCAGCATTTACTTTCTGCTGTTTTCTGCTATTATATCCACTTATGGATACAACAAAACACTATCTAACAAAGGAAAAATTAGAGGAGCTCAAACAGGAGCTCGTTATTTTGAAGACAAAGAAGCGCAAGGAAATTGCGGAGGATTTGGAGCATGCTCGTGCTTTAGGTGACCTTTCTGAGAATGCAGAATATCATGCTGCCCGTGAGATGCAGGCAAATGTTGAGGATCGAATAATGAAAATTGAGGATATTCTTAAAAATGCAGAAATTGTTACTTTTCAACATAGTGAAACTGTAAATATGGGATCGACTGTTACTGTACAAAAAATTGCAGACAAGGTTGAAAAAACATACACAATTGTTGGTTCAGAAGAATCAAATACAGCACAACTAAAAATTTCAAATATTTCTCCACTTGGAAAAGAATTGA
>CAZTQI010000018.1:0-9881 GCA_964615805.1 uncultured Candidatus Saccharibacteria bacterium
AAGAGTTCGATCAATGTAAAACCTTTTGAATATTTTTTCATTTAAATGAATTTAAAATTAAACCTAATAAATTTGCAAATTTAGAGTTTTTTTTGAAAACGTCTATTTGTTTATAATTATATACTAATTTGGAAAAGCAAGCACGTGGATGGGGTGTGGATAACTGAAGTGATGGAACATGGAACACATAACATGGAGCATGGAACAGAATACGGGAGATATATAACACGTAACAGAAAATGCATGGCGCCGTAGGCGCCATGCATTTTGAATTCATGTTCTATGTTCTATGTTCCATGTTATGTGTTACGTATTATGTTACGTGTTCCATGTTCCATATCCTAAAATGCCGAGGAAACATTATAAATCGGAATCAAAACTGAGGCGAGCAAAATACCAACACCAAGACCGAGCATCACAATCATCACAGGCTCGATCAAATCCACAAGTGTATCCACAGCATTCATCACCTCTCGCCTATAAAACTTTGCAAGTGTAGCTAAAATTTCTCCAAGGTTTCCTGTCTCCTCTCCAATTTTCATCATCGCTGTCATGATTCCTGGAATCTCCTGATGTTTTGCCATTGCGTCGGATACAGCAACACCACTTTTCACATCCTCCACCACATCCTCCATAGCACTATGATATGACTGATTGTCCACAACATCCTTTGTAATCTCAAGCGCTCGTACCATTGGAATTCCAGATGTGAGCATTGTGTTCATGTTATCGGCGATTCTAGAAAGATAAAGTTTTTTATACAAATCACCAACAAAAGGAACAAGAAGTTTGAAACTATCAAAAGACGCTTTGCCGGCCGAGGTGCGGACAAATCTTATTAAAAAGAACAGTCCAACAACAACAGCCACAAGGAAAAATGCTCCGTAATTTATCAAAAAATCTGAGAGAGCCATAACAATTTTTGTATATACAGGTATTTCTTGACCCGAATCTTTCAAAATTCCTGTGATTTTTGGAATTACCATTGTAAGCATAAGACCCATCACAGCAAAAAAAGTAAAAATAACAAAAGCTGGGTAAATAAGGGCATTTTTTGCCTTTGTTGTAACTTCATAATTTCTATCTAAATAATCTGCGAGAAACATAAATGTCTGATCAAGTTTTCCAGACTCCTCACCGGCTTTCACCATATTCACAAAAAATGAAGTGAAGACAGTATCATGATGAGACATTGCATTTGAAATTGATTCTCCACCTTGAATACGGTCGGCAATATCTTGAAGTTTTAAACCAAGTGTTGGGTTTGGGGTTTCATTTGCAATCAATCTAAAGACACGCAATGCCGAAACCTGTGCTTCGAACAAAGTTGCTAGCTGTCTCGAAACAACAACAACATCTTTGTTTGAAATACGATTAAATATCGCAAGTTGTTTGTTTAAAAGACTACCGCTCTCCTCCTGCGAATGTATGGTTTTAATAATAAGTCCTCGATGCTGAAGTGAGTTAATTGCCACATCAACATTAAGCGCATCGATGGAACCATTTTGTTCTGACCCTGTCGAGTCAACTGCTTTGTAGTTAAATAACATGTATATATTATAACTCAAAAGTCAAAAATCAAAAGTCAAAAGTGTAATTCAAAACTTTTTAAGTAAAGACCGCGCCGTAGGCGCGGTCTTATAACTTTTTAATTTTCACTTTAACTTTTAAGTTTTGAGTTTTAATTTTTGACTTTCTTCTAAATAAGTCTTTCTAACGTCTTTGGATTAGACGAATGGAGATATGCATTTTCAATTGTTATTTCACCAGCTCTTACAAGCTCTGCTATAGACCTATCCATAGATATCATTCCGGATTCTGAACCTGTTTCAATCACAGTATTTATTTCATGAGTACGTCTTTCTCGTATAAGATTTGAAACCGCATTATTATTTATCAAGAGCTCATAAGCAGGAATAAGTCCGCCTGATATTCTTGGAATAAGACGCTGTGAGAAAATACCAATAAGTGATCCTGCTAACTGAACTCGGATTTGATCTTGTTGTTGAGATGAGAAAGAATCGATAATACGATCAATTGTCTGTGCTGCATTATTTGTATGAAGGGTTGAAAATACAAGATGCCCTGTCTCTGCAGCTGTAACAGCAGCGGAAATGGTGTCATAATCTCTCATCTCTCCAACCAAAATAACATCCACATCTTGTCGCAACGCGCTCACTAAAGCTGTATGAAAAGCCTTTGTATCAAGCCTTACCTCTCTTTGATCAATCATTGCCTTTTTGGGCTCATACATATACTCAATAGGATCCTCAATCGTTACAATATGCTCTGCACGTTGCTGATTAATTAATTCCACCATAGATGCAAGTGTCGTTGTTTTTCCTTGCCCAACAGGTCCTACAACTAAAAAGAATCCTTGTTTTTTATTACAAAAAGTCTCGAGAATAGCGGGCAATTTCAAATCTGAAAGTGTCTTAATTTGATTTGGTATAAGGCGAAGAACACCCCCAATTGTTCCTTTCTGAAAAAAACCATTACCACGAAAACGGGCTTTGTTTTGATGGTTAAAAGAAAAATCAACTTCTTTGCTTTCTTCAAATAAGGAGATGTTTTCTTTTGACAGCAGTTGATACAGCAAACCTTTAGAATCAGCTTCTGTAAGAATAGGCTTATTCACAAGAGGAACTAATACTCCAGAAATACGAACTGTAGGATTTCTTCCTGCAGAAAAATGTAAATCTGAACCACCTTCTTTGATAACAATATCTAAAAGATCATTAAGATCCGCTTCATAATTTTTTTCCATGTTATATGTTATGTGTTATATGTTATGTATTCTTTTTCGCCTTATGAATCTTGTCCACCTGCTCAAGCACCTCCGAAGGAATAGTTAGAGCCTTAACAATATACCCATCAATACCCAAGCTTTTTGCAAGCTCAATATCCTCATTTTGACCTTGATTTGAAAGCATTACAATAGTTGCATTTGGCACTAGTTTATCTTCATGAAGTTTTTTTAGAAATTTCAACCCATCCATTACAGGCATTATCACATCTGAAAGTATTACATCTGGAACATATCCTTCAATTATTTTATGTATTGCTTCCTCGCCATTAAAAGCAGTATTGACCTCATATCCACTTTTTGAGAATTTTAAGGAATACATATCAAGAAGAAATTTATCGTCATCAACAATTAGGATTTTAATTTTTATTTCTGGGTTCATATGTGTATTATATTACAAAGTATTAATTTCTTCAAAGGGTATCTTTTTCTGAAAGGCCTTCAATATAGCATCTTCTTTCATTGTAAGCATACCCTTGTTTCGCACAGCCTTATAAATCTCTGAATCAGCAGGATTATCTAAGATAACTTTTTCAATATCTGCATCCATTTTGAAAATTTCAATCACAGCTTCTCTTCCGCGAGTACCACTCGGACACTCTGCCGATGGAGAAAGCGCTAAAACTTCTTGAGGAAAAGGAATTTTTGATCTGTACTTTTCAGGGAGATCTGCAAACTGCTTTTCTAGCATAAGCTTTAGACTGTCATTGATGGGAACAGGCTTACCTGCACCAGGTCCGAGCTTACGCACAAGTCTTTGTGCAATACCCAAAATCAAGGTAGGGGGAATAAGAAATCGATCGACTCCCATATCTAAAAGTCGTGGAATTATACCTGTTGAATTATTTGTGTGAATAGTAGAAAGCACAAGGTGACCTGTTAGAGAAGCTTGAATGGCAAGCTGAGCAGTTTCTTTATCACGAATCTCTCCCACCATAATAATATCTGGGTCCTGACGAAGTGTAGTACGAAGACCAGTAGAGAAATCATATCCAATCTCTGGGTGAACCTGAGACTGACTAATACTTGGAATATTATATTCCACAGGATCTTCTAGAGAGAGCACATTGTTTGACTCTTTATCAATCTCATTAAGCATCGCATATAAAGTTGTGGACTTACCAGATCCAGTAGGTCCGGAAATAAGAATTAATCCATACGGTTTCTTTATAGCCTCTCGGATCAATGCAATATTTTCTTCCGACATACCAAGATCCTCTAATTTTTTTACGCCTTTTTCTTTATCCAAAATTCTCATCACGACTTTCTCGCCGTATACAGTTGGAAAAGTAGAAACACGAAAATCAATTTGTCTTCCTTCCACACGTGCAGAAAAACTTCCATCTTGAGGTTTTCTTTTTTCATCAAGACGCATTGCGCAAAGAATTTTAATACGAGCAACAACAGAAGAAAGAACCTTGACTGGGAGAATCAAGCTTGTGTTTAAATCACCATCGACTCGAAAACGTACTCGAATTTTGTCGGCCATTGGCTCAATGTGAACATCAGAAGCTAAACCTTCCACAGCATATCTAAGTATCGTAGCTACAATTTTTGTAACAGGTGCATCTTCGATTATAGTTGTCCCTGTCGATGACTTCTTCACAGTACCCTTATCATCAAGAAGAAGCTCTTCTTCTTCAGAAAGCTCGCCGTCTAGTTCAGTAAGAGCTTTTGTAACCTCTCCAGAAAGTCCCTTGTAGACATCAAAAACTTTCTTAAAATCTCCTTCCGAGATAAGAAAAGCCTTGAAAGGCATATTGACTTTTGATGAAATGAAGTTCAAAGCATCTCGAGCTTCTATATTATCTGGATCTGTCAGTCCTACTTCAAGAAAACCATCTTTAATATTTATAGGTACAAACTTATAATGCATCGCCGACTCTTCCGGAATATATTTTAAAACATCAAAAGGAACAGCAGCCTCATCAATATTTTTTACTGGAATATTGAAATATTCTCCCCGAAGCGCCAAAGTAATTGCACTCGAAATTCCACGCAAAGAAAGCGCTTCTTCTATAGTTTTTTTCTTTAACTCACTTTTTAAAGATACAATATCTTCATTTTTTATTATTTTTTTATCAACTAGAAATTCAAAAAAAGTCATATGTATTTAAATTACCAACTATTATTACTGCTTGTAGCAGAATTTGACCGATTGTTATTCGTGTTACTCGAGGTTGCACTTGTTGATGATGCCCCTTTCAATTTTGATGCAGGATTATTTTCAACCCCAATAGGATAAAATGGGTTTATTCTTCCTATCGGTTCTGTACCCAATGGTTTACTAAAATCCTTAAGACTTATGAATGTTTTATCTTTAAAAACACTCTCATCTAGCTTCAATGTCTTTAATTGATTAAGAGCCACAAGAACTTCTGCACCCATTTTAGACATATTTGTTGAATCCTGCTTCACTATTGCATCCTCAGGAGTAGCAGTTCGGGTAAGATATTTATACCCAAAAAAACTTAGGCCTGCCAAAACTAAAACTATTATTATATTTTTTATGAGAGATGACATGTTTATTATTTAAGCCAATATGTTTTTAAAGATACATCAAATGAATACACATTATTTGCTCCAGGTTTAAGTGTAATATTTGTCACATCAACAATTCTTAAACTGCTTTCTAAATCATCAAGGAAACTAAGAAAAACATCGTAATCAGCTGTCACTGAAAAACCCATCGGAATAGTTCCATATTTTCCTTCACCAGCCTTTATTGTTGTCGCAGAATCTTTCGCACCACCTTTGCTAGCCTTTGAATCATCAAGACGAACATTATTAATTGTTAGTTTATGATATTTTGCAATATCGTCTATATCAATAATTAACCTAACGTTGTCTACAGCATCTGGTAGTAGTTTTTTTAAGCGCTCCATATCACTTTCTGCGAAACCTTTATACTTGTCTTGCAAGGCCTTTCTTTGCTTTAATAACTCTGTAGATTTATCAAGAACATCTTGATATTGATCATATTTAACTCCCAACTCTTTAGCCTGCTTATAGATCGGGTCTGTAACTGTGAAAAAAATCACAATCGAAACTATTATAAAAATTATAGGTGTAAATGATTTCATAATTATATTTCTGTGTTAGTTGATGTTGCCGAACCTGAAGAAGAGACTGTGCTTTGTGTTAAATTTCTTTCATAGGAAATAAGATTTTTGTCGAGAAGTGCAGTCAGAGTAAAAACAACATTCCCATTTTGATCTGGATTCAAATTTGAAAAAATAGGACTTTTAATATATTGATTTTGTTTTCCGAATTCTTCAGATTGAAGAGCGATGGAGCTATAACTTCTAGCCACACCCCTCAGAACAACTTTTACTGTTCCGTCTGCTTCGTATGAATATGAAAAATCTGTATAAGAAACCGTCTTAAGAGTATGAGATGATAGGAATCCAAAAATTGCCGAGGCTCCAACGTGTTTAGCAAGTAAATCTTTTGAAGTTTCAATACGCGAATTTAATCTGTTTACATAGCCAATAAATTCTTCATCAAATTGTTCTTTAGTTTTTGCTAAATCTGCCTCACTGCTTGCTACTCTTTTTTCCAAACTAAACTTCCAAGCGAAGACAGCTCCTGAAAGAATAAGACTACCTAAGAAAAATACAGTGGCAATTATCGCAAAAAAATCTACTGATTTTCTAGTGATGCCCGCCGATGTGACTATCGGCTTCTTTGGTATAAATGATGTTTGAAATTTTGGTTCCATAAAAATGTGCTATTGTCTATATTATAATACGAAACAAAAAAAATGCTATTGAATTTCTTGTAAACGACGTAAAGCCAAACCAATTGCAACAGAAAAAACAACTCCTGTCCTTTTTAAAACATCATTCAAAAAAGCAGGCGTCTCTATTTTTGAAAAAGGAAAAGCTGGAACTACTTCTGTATTCAACTTTTTACCTGCATACTCAGAAAAACCATTTAAGCTAGCGCCACCACCAGAAAGTAGGATTTTTGTAACATTTTTATTGTTCTTTCTTTCATAATTTAACAAAACTGTATTAACTTCTGAAAGAATTGGATCAATTACAAGACCCATAACATCTGCTATTTGCTTATCTTCTTCTGGAAGATTTTTTCCAAAATTCCTCTTTAGTTTTTCTGCTTTATCCACAGGTAAACTCAGAGCAGACGCTATCGAAAGAGTAATATCTTGAGAGCCTCGGCTTATTATGTGAGAGTTCCTGACAACCCCTCTCTCAATAATATAAAGTTTTGTTGCAGAAGCCCCCATATCAAAAACCATGGTAGGAGTTGTTTCTTGATCCAACACAGCTCTTGCGGTGCTAAACATTTCTATTTCAAAAAAACCGGCATCTAAAGCAGATTTAGAAACGAGATCGGAAAAACGGGTTAGCACATCATTATGTATAGCAACAATTAAAACCTGAACTTTTTTTTCTTTTTTTTCTTTTTCACCAGTTGCTGAAATTTCCTCTGCAGGAAAATCTGTTGATGACTCGTCTGGAATGTCTTCTTCTGTAGGTATAACAAACCAATCCAAAGTAACCTCCGATATTGGTACTGGGATATATTTTCTCGCCTCAATCGGAACCATTTGATTTAATTGCTTCTCAGAAAAAATAGGCATGTCGATAGTGAAGACCATACTTGATTTTATAGGAATTGAAATACCACAATTCTTTGTTGTAACATTGGCCTCCTTCATCGCATCTTTTAATGCTTCAACAATTTTCTCAGGAGGTAGGTTTGTTGATTGACCAATTTGAAAACCTCCATAAGGCCCAAGAGCAAGTTCGCCATATGTCTCCAATATAGCTTTTCCCTTTTTTTTCTTGAGCTGAACAACTTTTATTGAAGACGATCCTATATCAATACCAAAAACACTCTCCTCTTTGGAGTTAAACAAACCTTTAAAGATATCCGAAAGTGAATTAGACATATAATTTCATATTTATTGTATCATATATATATGAATTATATAAAAGCATATTTCATAAAAATCTGTGGATATTTAATAAATGAAATCTTTCCATCTCGAGAAAAAATTCTGACAACAGATAGCTTACAAACATTGCCGAAGGCCGTAAACGATAAGCAAAATATATTTTCAGTTTTTTACTATAAAAACAGCACTGTTAAGAAGCTAATAAAACTAATTAAGTATAAAGGCGACAAAGGGGCAACGGAGCAAGCTTCAAAAATTATTTATGATTACTTACTTGAGGATGTTTGTGAGAAAATGGAAATGCAAAATTTTATAAATCCAATTATCATTCCAATACCAGCTACTAAACATAGAATGAGAGAGCACGGTTTTAACCAATGCGAGAGAGTGGTTAAATATATCGAGAAACTCGATAAAGATAACTTTTTTAAATTTTCCTACGATAATCTTATTAAAATTAAAGAAAATACAAGCCAAGCACACACAAAAAACAGATTCGAAAGAATGGAAAATATTAAAAATTCTTTCTCTGTATGTTTCCCAGAAAAAATAGCTAACAGAAACATTATTTTAATTGATGATGTGTGGACAACGGGAGCAACAATAGAGGAAGCGGGAAAAGAATTAGTGAAATCTGGAGCAAGAGAAGTGATGGCGTATACGATAGCACACTGAGTACAAAGTTAAAAGTTTAAAGTGTAAAGTAAACACAAAAATACAAATACCACGCCTACGGCGTGGTATTTTAAATTTCTTTATACTTTCAACTTTATACTTTCTACTCTACTTTCTTGCACTTCTCGCAATCTCCACAGTCACAACCTTCGTGATCACAAGTTTTGCTTCCTGCTTTACCGTGTCCTTTGCAACATCCTTTTCCCCAAACTTTTGCAAAGAAAATAAGATATGCAAGTTCAAGTATACCCATTGTGTTTAGGATAAGAAGAGCGACAAACCACCACTTCTCTCCACGCCTTGCAGCGTGCCAAAGTGCAAAACCTTTAAGTACTACTGAAATTAACAATACTAATAAAAACAAACCTCCCAAGAGAGACATTCCCAATAGTGCTCCGGGGCCAAAAAAATTTTCTGGTCCAGCACCCCCAAAGAAACGTCCTTGGTTATAAAAATTATCGTACATCATAATGAACGTATTATACCAGGTCAAAAGGCAAAACTCAAAAGTCAAAATTGCAATTCAAAAGTTATTAAGTTAAGACCTCGCCTTCGGCGAGGTTCTAAAATTTTTAATTTTTACTCGACATATTTTTGTTTACAAAAATAGAAGTGCCCTTGTGGTATAAATTTTGAGTTTTGACTTTTCACTTTTGACTTATATTAAGTACATCTCTTGATTCCACTCACCTAGACCCAAAAACTCTGCTTCTCCACGAATTATTTTTTCGAAAGGTTTACACCCAAAACATCCCTCTGGTCCACGAGGACAAACAAAAGCCTTTTCTGCACCAACACGAAGCGCGAGGGTACGAGCATCTGAAACCTGTTTAGCTATTTTATAAACTTTATCATATGACTCATCGAGATTTGGTAGATTAACCTCCTTTGGTTTATTATCAGAATCTAAATACCAATATGAAGCACCGGAGACTTTTCTCTTTTGCAATTTATTCAAAAGTAATTGATATATAGGAAGCTGAAGCGATTCTCCACTCTCTTCATTTTTACCCGTTTTGAAATCCAAAATATGAATACTATCATCCTCTTCTTTATATTCCAGCCAGTCAATTCTTCCACAAAGAATGATATTGTCTTTTTCGGATAGATAAAAATTTGGCAACATTCCATTTGCACCCTCTTTTATTTTTACAATTTTATTTTTTAGAACGCCTGGATTTTCTATTACCCTCTTTATCATGGCTTCTCCTCTAGCAAAGGCCGTCGCTTCTTCCTCTTCAGATTTGAAGCCTCCTTTTTTTCCTTTAAATTTCTCCCAAGCTTTTTTGAATCTTTCCAAAAGCTCTTCAGGCTTTTCAAATCTTTTTTCTGCGGGAAATTCTGCTAAACCTTCCACCACTTCATGCACAGCAGAGCCAAGCGAAAGTGCTGGGCCAACCAAATTTATTTTCTTCCCTGTTTTTGGGTTTTTATAAACATTATGCAAATAATAAAGACGAGGGCATTTTATAAAAT
>CAZTQI010000019.1:0-482 GCA_964615805.1 uncultured Candidatus Saccharibacteria bacterium
GGGTTGAATTCAGCTTTATAAACTTTACAAACTTGATAACTTTATAAACTTTAAGATGCTATTTGTCTTTAACGGAAACGACGAGGTTTTGGTGCGGGCGAAGGCTCGCGCCCATGCCCTTTCTTTACAGGGTGAGAATTGTGATTTTTTATTGTTGGAGAGTGATACTTTTTCTCCTGCTGTTTTTGATGAAAGTTTTTTTGCTCAATCATTTTTTGGGACGAGCTTCGTTATTTTTTGTGATAATGTTTTCGAAAACAAAGAAGCTTCAGAATTTTTTGAAAAATTTGCTGAGGAAATTGTTTCTTCACCAAACAACTGTGTTCTTGCTGAAAAAACTTTACCGGTTGCGTTGGCAAATTGAATTGATGTTTAAAACAAAGGGTATCGTTATGCAAAGAGATAAAAAAAAAGCGACATAATCATCTAATAATCAATAGTCACTTTTCATAATCGCTGCACATAAAATTATTACTTATTAT
>CAZTQI010000019.1:492-1375 GCA_964615805.1 uncultured Candidatus Saccharibacteria bacterium
AAAGAAAGATGAAAGAAAATTCAATACTTTTGCTCTCGGTGATGCGCTTGGAATGAAGGATAAGAAAAATCTTTGGATATTATTTGCTCAAGCAAGAGAAATGGGGCTAGAAGGGGAAGAAATTTGTGGAGTTTTATTTTGGCAGATTAAAAATATTCTTTTGGCTGGAAGCACAAAGACAGCTATAGAAGCTGGTGTATCAGAATACCCATATAAAAAAGCAAAGAGTTTTTCAAAAATTTGGAAAAAGGAAGAATTACAAGATTCACTACTTGAGCTTACAAAAATGTATCACGATGCACACAGAGGAAGGGGAAATTTTATGAATCAGTTAGAGATGTTTGTTTTAGCTGTAAAATAAAAAAGCGCCTACTTGTGGGCAGGCACTTTGTTGGGAAGTGGCTCTCTCTCGGTCAGTGTTCGGATGGGGAGTGGTCTAAGTGGAGCCGGCTTATTTGAGTTTTTGTCATGGCATGAACATTCGCATTTTTGGTTTTTTTGTTGGCCTAGTCCTCCAACTTTTCCCTGACACATTCCACAGTTGTTTAGTGAGCATGGTGTGCTTAGATTCATTTGTATCTCCTTTCTGTAAATATATTTGCATTTTTGGTGAAGGAAGGCAAGGTGTTGTAGTCTTTGACTTTTTATATCGCAAGTACTAATATGCGCAAAGGTCTATATATGGGATACGTCCTGTAGTAGGGTTCGTTGAACTGAAACAAAAAACAAAGAAAGACAATTATATGGATACGTCCAAAACACTTGATATTGCTGAACAGCTTCGTGCTATTTCAGACCGCCTCGGTCCTCTAATGGATATCCTCCCTTTCAAGAGGTTGGATCATTATCTAGAATCCTTTTGGAGAGAAATTGATGGCCGAAA
>CAZTQI010000019.1:1385-6959 GCA_964615805.1 uncultured Candidatus Saccharibacteria bacterium
GGAACAACCGCTCCTCTTGGTATGGGTTACAATGACATGGTGATCATGGTTCCTGTGATGGAACAGGGTTCAAGAAAGCCAGATGGGTTTTTCGATTTTCTCGAGGTGGTTAATTTGATATTTGTGAAATGTACCTCTGACATTGGTTACTGGAATATCCACTATGCGATATTTGATAGGCAGGATTATCCAACAATCCCAAACCAAAGGCGTTCCTCCGAATCGACGATAATTAGTTGTGAGTCATTGCCATTATATTATTTAGAGCGGAACTGAGCGAGTTTCCTTTGCCTGTTGATTTGGTGAAGAATGTCTGTACTTCATTGCTGGCGCTGATCAGAGAATCGGTCAAGAAAAGGCAGATGATTCTGGCTCAACTCAAGGCCCTCGACTCAGATCTTCAGAAATTCAAAAATCCTTCATAAATGTTTTACACCACTTCAAGAAATTGGAGTGGTTTTTTATATATAAATTCGGTAGGAAATCTTTCTCTACGAGAACAGTACACCTTTCGTATTTTTTCAAATGAGTACATTCTCAAAAATATACTCAAGGTCTTCGATTCCTACCCGAAAGCTCTTCAAGAGCTTTCTCAGGCGCACAAAATAAAAAACTGGCTTTCACCAGTTTTTAATTTTGTGCGCCTGGTAGGAATCGAACCTACGACCATCTCCTTAAAAGGGAGCTGCTCTACCGACTGAGCTACAGGCGCATATTTTGTAAAATCTAAGTCTAAACCAAAACCCCAAAAACGCTAAAACTTTCAATTCTCATCACGCCGTAGCGAAGTCGCTGACTGCTTGTCCTGTAGCAAACCTGTAATCAGGTTTTGCTTTGGGGAGCTACAGGCGCATATTTGTATCAAACAAGAAATAAATTCAATATTTAATATGAATACAAATATACATGAATTTCAGGAAAATTCAATAGGTAGGGCCTAATCTAACTCTTTGCAAATCTCAATTACTTTTTGGGCGATAAATTCCCTTACTTCATTGGTTAGGTTTGTGACTGATCTATCTAGTCTATAGAGAAAATATTCATCACTTATTAGGTATGCAGATATTAGTTCTGTCATATCCTCAAGTGCTTCCATTTTTAAATCGCCAGAAACTCTGCTTTGTGCTGCATATATTGATTCTTGTGCTAGACCGTTTACAGGGCCAATCCCACCAAGTAACATATATAGTTCAATGTAGGGGACCGCAAACTCTGGTATGTCACCAGTTCGGTTTAAATAATCTAGAAGTGCTTTTTCATAACCTTTTTCGTTTTGGTATGCGTGAGCAAGCTCGTGGGAAAGTTTAATAAGTATTTGTTCGTTCTTATCAGTTGTTCCCATGCCATATCTTTCCACAATGCTTGATGTGTGTGCTTGAGTACCAATTGTTATTTTATTTTTTCCATCCCTTCTTCGTACAACAGAATTAGGGGTACTATCATCCAATGAATACTCTGTAAAATTTAAACTTTGAGCAAGGCGATTTAAACGAAAAGTTGGATCATTATCAACAAACCGCTGAAGAGGACCTTTTAATAGAGGTGTGTTTTGGTTGTGAGGGCTATTTTCCATTTTACAAAGGCAAATCTATCGCTAATATGCCGGGGCCTAAAAACAGGAGAGCGAGACCAATTATTATGATATAAAACCCGAAGATAAAAATTTCTTTTTTGATTTTCTTTGTTTTAACGTCTGTGTACCATTTTAGAAGAAGTATGAAAAGACCGACAAGGATAGCTATTTGTGTGAAAAGACCGATGAATGTGAAAAGACCAACCACGAGAGTGAGACTTGCAATCCCTTTTTCAAATGGGGGTAAATTTTTAGCATCTTGTGAACCTTTTTTAAATAAGGTACTGTATCCATAAGTGATGAACCACATACCGAACACGATGCGTAGTCCTGCAATGGCAAAAAGTGAATAATCAAATAGTTGTGGAAAAGCGCTTAGCATAAATAAATTATAACATAATTTATGTTGTAAATGTTCTAGTGTTGCAATTGTTCTAAATGCCGGGGTTCAATAGTATTGTGTATGATACTATTAGCGAAAGAGTAAGGGTACGATGTATCGTACCTTTAATGTAAAATAATATATATTTATAGCCGTGAAAAAACTGACAATATTAATTTTAAATGATATCCGAAGTACTCATAATGTTGGGTCTATTTTTCGTACTGCTGATGCTTGTGGAATTTCAAAAATCTATTTGGTTGGGACGACGCCTACTCCGATAGATAGGTTTGGGCGCGAGAGAAAGGATGTTGCAAAGACAGCGCTTGGTGCTGAGAAAACAATTCCTTGGGAATATTATGAAAAAGCTGAACCTTTAATTGAAAAACTTAAAAAAGATAATTTTACAATTGTTGCTATTGAACAAAGTAAAAAATCTATAGATTATAAAGAGGTAAAATTAAATAATAACTCTGCAATTATTTTAGGTAGCGAAGTAACAGGAATTTCTGAGGAGGTATTAGAAAAGTGTGATATTGTAGTTGAAATACCAATGTTGGGGAAGAAGGAATCATTGAATGTTTCTGTGGCAACAGGGGTGGTTTTGTTTAGGATTCTAGGTATTTGATTTTACATTTTACTTTTTTAATTATTAATTTGAAACATGAAAATAACAATCTTTGGATTAGCTGGTACAGGAAAATCTTCGGCAGGAAAAGCTCTCGCAAAAAGCTTGTATTGTGCGTTTGTGTCGACTGGAAATATTTTCAGAGAACACGCAAAGGAAGCTGGAGTGGCTCTTCACGATTATGATATTATGGCCGAGAAAGACCCTTCTATTGATATGAAGCTAGATGAGAGAATCACTCAAATGGGGAAGATCCATGAAAATCTTGTTTTAGAAAGTCGCCTTGGTTGGTATTTCGTTCCAGATTCATTAAAGATAAAATTTATTTGTGATGACTTTGAAAGGTTTTCTCGTGTTGCGCACAGAGATGGAATATCTGTTGAGGAGGCCAAAAGGCAAAGTAATATAAGGGAAAATTCTCATCTTGAAAGATTTAAGAAAGTTTATGGAATAGAGGATTACAGCGCCGATGAACATTTTGATTTGATAATTGATACAACAAATATTCATACCTCAGAGGTTATTGAGGTAATTTTAAATAAAGTTTCAGAAAAATAGAAATACATAGATATTACGCTATAGCGTAATATCTATGTATTTCTATTTAGAGATATTGCATTCAGATAATAAAGTCGAAAAAGTAACTATTTTTGATGGATAGGACAAAAGTGAGTACTTCGTCCGCCAACAACAATTCTTTGAATAATTCCGTTACATCCTTTCTTTCCACATTTTTCATTTTTCTTTTGATATACATTTTGCTCGTGATGAAATTTTCCTGGTAAACCTAAAATGTTTCTGTAGTCACTCATAGAGTCGCCTCCAAAATCTATTCCTTTTGTAAGAACCTCCTGAATCGATTTAAAAAGCTTTTGCATTTCTTTATCTGAAATATCTTTTATTTTTCGCTCTGGGTGAATAGATGATAGCCAGAGTGCCTCATCGGAATATATGTTTCCGATACCTGCCACAACTGACGGGTCCATCAACACTATCTTAATTTTATTATTCTTTTTTATTAAGAGTCTTTCTTTCAAATTTTCCCAAGTAAATTTTTTATCAAGCGGTTCTGGACCAATTTTTTCTAGATGTTTTGTTGTGTAGGTCTTTTCTGTTTCAAACAAAACAGTTTTTGAAAATTTGCGAGCGTCACAAAGAGCTAAATGTTTTCCGTTTGATAATGTAAAAACCAAATGAATAAATCTGTTGAATGGATCCTTCAAACTCTCCGGCTCAACCGGAATCCATTTTTGAATTATAACTTTTGAATTTTTACTTTTGACTTTTGAGTTTTGACCTTTGACTTCTTTGTACGTTCCATATAGCAGGTGCCCTGTCATTTTTAAATGTACAAGAATTGTTTGCTTGTTATTTAAATGTATTAAAATATTTTTTGCTCTTCGTTCCGCTTTAATGATTTTTGTTCCTATTACGTCTTTTTTAAATTTTTTAAAATATTCAGGATTTTTTATTGTTTCCTTAAACATTGAAAGAGGGGAATGAAAATCTGTCCACACATCTTTTATTGTGAGGTTTTTTACATATTTATTTAAACCATTTACGGTTGTTTGTACTTCGGGTAGTTCTGGCATGTTTCAAGTTTAGAATATAAAAAGAAAAATGTAAAAATAATTCATTTACAACCCCAACACTAACTTTTTTTAGAGGCTTGTCAAATATAATTTTCGTGTTAATGTGCTAAACAAAGCTCTTTGAAACTGCCGGTGTTCGGCAAGAATTTGAGCAAAACCTCAACAAAATTGAATTATGTACTACCTTTTGTTTATTGTGATCGCCTTTATTGTCGATGTATTCATTGATATTCAAACTTGGAACAAATGGAAAGGGGCGAGCGGTTGGCTGTTTATTATTTGTTTAATTTCACCAATTATCTACGAATTTAAACCTCTTCCTTGGATAGGGGACAAACCACAATATGAAATAATCAGAAATAGCAATGGGAAGGTTGTCGGTCTCACACCAAATTCAACAGGTTTTCATTGGCCTTTTATGTCCAAACTCAGATTTGTGAATTTGTCAGATTTTGGTGGATTCTTCCAAACAGCGGTTTACAATTCCGGAAAGGACGGAACATTGGAAGTTGCCTACAGTGTTACTTGTAAGGATCCTAAAAGACTGTTCATTGAATCCAACGGTGCTGTTAGCCGGTATGATTGGTTTGGTGAAGGTTTTTCCAAATTCCTTAATTCCGGACACGTGGTGGAAAGTGAAAAAGAAAACAAGAAATCTTTATCACTCGCCGAGTTTCGTGAACTTGTTGGTAAAAGGGCGGAAGAGTGGAATCGCACAAATTCCTGCGCGACCGAAATAAAACTCCTTGATGTTGCTACCGATAATGCCAAGCAGACTTTTTCATTCAGATAGTTTCTCATAACCCCACAGATTTTCTGTTGGGTTTTTTCTTCGTCCTACTAAGTTTTTGTTTATATAGCACTTTGCACATTCATTTTAATAAATGAATGTGCATAAACAAAAAGTTTGGAGGGTTGTGCGTATTGAAAAAACAAAACATTCGACTTATCGAATGTTTTGTATCTAATTTCACTTTTAACTTTATACTTTTAACTTTTAACCCCGTTGTTGTGTTTCAACAAGGCGCTTTCTGCTACTTTTGCATCACTCCAGCTTACTTTGCTTCCGTTTGGCCCCATGATATATGGGTCGGTGCCTTTGCCAGAAATTAGTACAGCAACTTTTTCACCTTTTGCTTGCCATTCATATCCGAGCTGGACAGCTTTTTCTATTGCAAGAGCTCTGTCGATTATTATTTCACAAGTTTTATTTTTTATTCCACTCTGTACATCCTCGATAATATCCATCGGGTCTTCGTCATATGGGTCTTCATCAGCAAGAATAATATAATCACAATAATCATCCGCAACTTTTCCCATTGCTGGTCTTTTCCATTTGTCTCTTCCTCCACCCGTTGATCCAAGCAAACAAATTTTCTTCTGATTTGGAAAAGCTTTA